>JABSQK010000377.1 GCA_013215875.1 Lentisphaeria bacterium | reverse complement strand
TTACAATGTTGTGCTCTTTTGCCTCTCCGTCATCCGTTGAACCATCACTGCCATCATCCGTTGAGCTGTCATCCGTTGAATCATCGCTGCCATCATCCCCATTATCCGGTTTTACTGTAATGTGATTGTTTGTCGAATCGTTACCGGGTTCTAAAACGAGTGTTGTGATGCCAGCAGCTACGCCTGTAAAAACTAAAATAAGAACTGTTATGGCGATAAGCTTTTTTTTCCTGTTAGCTGAAGACCAAGCGATCTTTGGACCTTTGATTTCGATAGCGACAGTATCTTTTTTACAATAATGGCAGGTAACAGTTTTCTTTAGAAAATCATATGACGCTTCATGTACGTGTTTACAATTCTTACATCTAAAATGGAATGAAAGCTCAATAGCCTTGGTACTCTCTTGGCAGAGTGTGCAATTTACAGTCTGATTTGCATACTCGGAGGGTACATCGATTATCTTTCTACAATGATCGCACTTTACCTTCATCATACTCCATGTTTATATTAGATTTATTAAATATTCAGTAAAAGTAGCGAGTTCTTATACGAATACAAGAAAAAAAAACGGACGCCTCAAGAGGCGCCCGTCCTGTGGGGTGGGGTGGGGAGAATTGTTACTCACATAATAGCCTGCCGTATGAAACATGTCAAGTACATTTTCTTAAAACATTCGCATCGCATCGCTGCAAAAATAAATTCATTGCCTGAAATCATTTTTTTAGCCTCATAAGTGAGTGGAAAAATACCATGATTAATTTAATTTTTGATTAAAAAGCTGCAGTTTAATTTTAAAAATATGAAAGTCGATTCACTTTTTCAGCATCATTTCAGCTTTGCTTTAACTCATTTGAATGAATTTGGAAATTCAAATGAGATAACAGTTTCAGCAGCTATATAAGCAAAAAGCCGTCTCGAAAGACGGCTTTGGGGTGGATAACCGGACTCGAACCGGCGACCTCCTGGATCACAACCGGGCGTTCTAACCAACTGAACTATATCCACCGTATTGAGGGGTTTATTTTAGTTCAATTGAATTCTTAGTCAAATGATTTAATTGAAATATCACGCCGCATTCGCGAAGCTGTATATGCCTAAATGTAGTGAAAATGATGCACTACTACGCAAAGAACTTGGTCCACGAATTACACGGATTTTTAAAGAGAAGAGTTAACCACTTATTTACACTCATTTACCTAAGAGATAAATGCTAATCGCTATTTATCTTTATTAATAAGAGCGGCTAGAAAGATAAATAGAGTATTGCCGAGCTGAAGCTAGCTTTCCTAGGGGAAAGAAAAGTGGTCCACGAATTACACGGATTAGATGAATTTTTAAAAGAGAAATGTTAGGATGTAAAAAAGGAGAGATGGTGAACAAAGGGATTTAATACTATCCACAGACCATAGGCAGTAGCACTTTAGTGTAAAGGCAAGCGACGCTTGAACACAGTGCCCAAAAGAATACCAGAGTATGGAGAACAATTAAGCTAATTAAGTAATTTATTTAAGAGAATAACTATGTAGAAAATAATTCGTGAAATTCGTGTCATTCCCCAAGTGCTTGGTGAGATGCAATCTCACAAGCATGTAAGATTCGTGGAAAAATAAAGACCTATGCATTAGTCTTTTTGCTGATCCAGATCTTTTTGTTCATGCCCGTCAATTGGATCTTGATCTTTTGAATCATCTTTAACTTTTTTATATGGACCAGCTTTATCATCTTTATCTGCAAATGGGTCATAGCCACCTTTCATTCGTTTGGCAACGATCACTAAAGATGCAGTGCAGAACGCGATGATCGCGAGATTAACAGAAACCCAAATGATTTTATAAAAGAGATTTTCCTCCGGATCAATAATTAAATAAGGAGCGATCAATATCAGCATTGCTAAATTCAATTTTAAAGCCATCTGTTTACTTAATTTAGTATTTATAATATTAAATAGGATAGCAAAAAATATTAAATAAATCAGCATTATTCGTTCTCTTTTTGATCATCATCTTCTATTTTTTTCGGTGCAATAAACATATCACCAAAGGGATTAATCGAACCACCTGTATAATCGTTTGCATCTTCCAGGTCTATGTCATAATCCGCATCCTCAGCAAGTTTGGAATTTTCCTGCCAGGATTTCAATCTCTCTTCATGCACCTTAGGGTCGGTAGTCACTTTAACAAGTTCGTTACACGACGGGCAATTCATTATAGCATTTTCATCGTTTGCTTTAAAACTGATATCATCGTCACAAAAGGGGCAAGTAAAAATAATTGGTGAAGCACCTATTTTTCCTGCCAGGCATGCTGCTGATGAAGCGGCAGTTATCATCCCAAGGGTGTATCTTATTATTCGATGGAATGGGTTCTCAGGATCAATAGTGAAATAACAGCAGATTAAAAATACAATAATTGAATTTAACAAGATCTTTGTTTTGCTGCTTATTTGATCATTAATAATGTTAAACAAAATAGCAAAAAACCAAAAATAAATTAAGGTGTGACTAATCGCTTCCATCAATCAGCTTTCCTGACTTGCGTCATTGATTATTCCAATTTGAATGGCGGCTCTGCGCCACCCCAGTTTTCCGCGCGATCATTTGCATGGTCGTAAACGAGTTCGCCATTTTCAATAAAGGGCACTCTAAGATGCGTGAGTTCACCCGTTTCACTATGAGTGATTGGTTCGCAGCTGTATTGTGGTAGATATACCCGCCGCATCTTATCGGTGCTATTCGATCCGCTGCGGTGGAAATTTAGACTTGTAAAGGCAATAACTGATCCAGCGGGCGCTTCTATAGCAATTCCGGGATCATCCCCCTTATAACCAATTAAATCGTTGGAGCCTTCTTCCCGTTCATGGTCGAAAATTTTATGGGTTGTTCCTCCACGCGAGTGGGGTAGCAGGTATACCGAGCCGTTTTCTTCGTTGACATCATCCAGTGGGCACCAACAGCTAAGGTAGGGTTTATGTTTGGTATTTTTATCACCGGATTTTAGATAACCGGAATCCTGGTGCCAGCCAAACTTCATGCCCTTGTCAGCGCCTTTTATGACCCATTGCTCATGAATGAGGCAGGCATCTTTACCGAGTGTAGCAAGGCAGATTTCCGCCATAAGTTCACTGAAAATAAATTGATGCATACGAGTGCTGTAGCGATACCGATTACTTATGAAATAACGCTTGCCTCGGTGATTGATTCCCTGCACTGTTTCGCCTGCTGTATCCATTTGTGAATCGAAATAGCCCAGGTAGTAGGAACACTCCTCCCTAAGCATCTCCAGCATATCCTGCGGGATCACACTGTCGAGAATCATATAGCCTTCTTTATCGTAAAGCTCTTTATCAGCTTCACTAACAATCCCTGTATTTTCTATAGGCATTTATATCTCCAATTCGTTGAAACGGAATTTATACAGTACTCAGATGCAAACAAGCTTAAAAGGAATAAATATGAGGTCTTACTCATGCGCTAATAGCTCCTCAATTGGTACTTTTTTAGCAAAAGATGAATAGCTAGGCTTGAAAACAGGGCATTGTCCGGTCTTTTGTAAGCTGAGCGATAAAACTAAAAATTAAGAAAAAGTGGAGACAGTCTATGTCATTGACTGAAACAAATTCTGAAGGAAAACCTGTAATAAAACTTACCGAAGATCAACGCTATACATACGACCTTAAGGGTTGGTTGCCAATGAAAGGCTTACTAAGCAAAGATGAGGTTGCAGAGATTGTCGATTTTTGTTATCAGCTAAAAGAGCATAAGGAAGACGTCGACGAAAAGATCCGTACGACTATTGGTGGTCCATTGGAGAAGCTTACTGATCATCCGGCGTTCGTTGGATTTTTGCAGGAATTTGTTGGTGATTCACATATGGAAAATGATGAGGGCTATGGCTTTCGCATGGAATTCAGTTTTATGGGATTGCGCTATAGTAAGTATGGCGGCGATACCTGGGGCCCACACGGGGGACGCGGCGCAGATTACCGGGTGAATTCAGCTGCCAGTCACGACTATAGAACATCACCTGGAAAAGCTCATTCAGGATTGACACAGATCGTCTGGGAATTTACCGATGTGATTCATGGGCATGCGACTCATTTTATTTCCGGCACTCATAAAGCCGCCTTTAATATTCCGGAAAATGTAAAAGAGAATAAGACACATCCTTTGTGGGAAACCTATGAATGCCCAGCGGGTTCTTGTGTGATGTTTTCAGAAGCAACTACGCACTCAGGAACAGCGTGGAAAAATCCGGATCACGACCGGGTGGCCGTATTTAATTCTTATAATTCGATTGCATCACGTTACCATTATTGGGAACCGCATCCGGACCAACTCGCCGAGATGACACCCAAGCGCGCGTCGCTATTTAGAAAGGTAGGTTACGAATACAATGAACCGGGAGCAAAATTGCCGGATCATATAAATCTGCCCGAACGTGGGTTCTAATTTCCACTGTCTTTAAAAAGAAAAAGCCCCTTAGATTTGTTAAATACTGATCTAAAGGGCTTTGTGTTGGAGCCAGCGATCGGAGTCGAACCGATGACCTATTGATTACAAGTCAATTTCCCATCATATTAATATATATTAATATGATTTTATAATTCTATTTATTAGCCTCAAATACATTGATTTATACACTTTAACTATTAATGT
>JABSQK010000376.1 GCA_013215875.1 Lentisphaeria bacterium | reverse complement strand
GACGTGGCTTTCTGCAGCAAAATTTATGATACCACAAACATCGTATTTTTCGATTGTTTCAATTATACGTTCGCTGTCCCGTATATCACCATGCACAAAAATATGGCGCTCATTGCCTTCGCAGCTTTTCAAATTGGCCAGATTTCCGGCATAGGTTAGTGAATCATAATTGATGATGCGAATACTGGGATGTTCTTCAAGTATCATATGCACAAAGTTGCTGCCGATAAATCCGCAGGCACCGCTGACAAAAAGTGTTTCCATTAAATAGACTCCAAATAGTCGCTTAACATTGTTTTCCAGTGTTTTCGTTTTGCCGAATCATACGTATCATAGAGCGAACAATCGAAAACTGAATTTGCCGGCCGTTTTGCCGGCGCTAAAAATTTACTTGAATCACAAGGTAAAACAGTACAGCCTAGATTCAATATTTCGACAATTTCTTTAGCAAATTCATAACGACTTACAGATCCTTCAGCAGCATAATGTATAATGCCTGTAGCCCGTTTGCTGGCAAGCAGTCGAATGGCCCTGGCAATTTCTGTGGTGGCAGTGGGACAGCCGAATTGATCGTTTACAACTGAGATTTCATCTCGTGAGCTGGCAAGCTCGGTAATTTTGCTCACAAAATTGTCAGCTGCTTTACCATAGGACCATTGCACACGTAGGATAGCTGCTTCTGCATCGCTCGCCAGGATGGCATTTTCACCTGCGAGCTTGGATGCACCATAGACATTGATCGCCTCAGCCGCATCTAATTCTGTGTAAGGACCCGTTTTTTCGCCGTTAAATACAAAATCTGTACTTATATGAATCAGGTAAATATTTTTTTGAGCGCAGATTTCAGCCATATTTCGCACAGCATGTTCATTCACCTCAAAGGCGATTTCAGATTCTTCTTCGGCCTTATCGACTTGTGTATAGGCGCTGCAGTTTACAAGAACCTCACAATTTTCAATGGCAGTTTCGAGCTCACTTTGTTTGCAAATATCGAATTCCGGCCGTTTGAAGACCTGGATCTCATCATCTGCTTGCTGACAGGTATTTATTAAATCTGTGCCGAGCATTCCAGCTCCGAGTATCGCAATTTTCATATAAACCTTATTTTTTATTAAATTTAGCTTCAAACAGTGTACATATTAATCCGATAAGTAAAAATGCAAATTAGTTGATCAAAGTGTAAAGTTCCATATAGTATTAAAACTAACACAGGTTTTACGTTGATTAAAGGATATTTATATAGTCTATTTTTATTAGCCGGCAGCTTCATTTACGCTGCTGAGAGTATTGGCACCCTGAGAGTACTTGCAGAAGAGGCGTACAAGACAGGTGAATTCAAGGAAAGCGAGACCCTTTTTACGAAATACCAGAAGCGTTCACGTGACCAGGATTCGCTTACTGATTCAAGTATCGGCCTGGTAAAATCCATTAATGGACAGGGGGACTACAAACGAGCCCTGGTGGAAATCTCTAAAATTCCGAAACTACTTGAAGCAATCGAAGCGAAGGATGCTGATTTCGAGCGTGTCTTAAATTCAGCAAATCAGTCCCTGGTCGATTACTGGACAGGACGTATTTACTATGCTTTGGGTGAGTCAGATAAGGCAATCGTCATTTTTAAGAAGCTTTCTGGCAAAGAAAAGATTCTGCGGACGATTTCCTTGGACCTTCCCAGGAGTATGAAGGATTTCTTAGCGCTTTCTTATATCCAGAAGGAAAATTGGGATAGTGCTAATAAGGTGTACGAAGATATGTTGGAGATTGGCAGCAGAAAAGAGAAGCAAACTGCAATAAAGGGCCTGTTGAAGATTCTACGTGAACAAGAAAAATGGGTCGAGTTGGATAATAAATTTGAGTTGTGGTGGAGTAAATCGGAAGGGAACTGGCGCAATGAACTGGCATTTCAACGTCTCGAAGCGTATTTACATGTTGCAAGATTAGCTGAAAATAAAATCAAAAAGACAAGTAAGATAAAAGACGCACATGCATTTTACATTGAATACGGCCAAAAAGCGTTAATCAACCAGGAAAGCTTTGCTATTTTAATAAAACTTGGTGAAGAACTTCAAGACTTGGACATCAAGAAAGCCTATGAATTTTATATCGCGCTTCTGCCACGCTTGAAAAAACATAATAATATAAAAAAGGTGTTGATCCTCTGCGGTAAAGCAGCAAAAGTGAAAAAGGACTACAAAACCAGCCTGAAACATTTTGAGCAGTTTTTGAAGAGCTATTCCCAGCACAAAGAAGTTTCAGAAGTGAATTACAATATTGCCCTAATTTACTTACAAAGCAAAAAAACTGATAAGGCAAATACCTACTTCGAAAAAGTATTTTCGAATAAGGACGCGAGTTCTAAGTACCGTTTTGACTCAGCCAGTAAAATTGCCAGTCACTATTACAATAAGAAATCCGCAAAAGATGCGATGAAATGGTACAAGAACCTGGATCGCTTGAAGTTAAAAGAAGAGGATCGTATTTTCACCAAATTTTGGCAGGGAAAAACAGCCTTTAATCTGCTTAAGAATTACAAAGAAGCGAAGTCATTATACGCACCACTCGCACGATTGAAATCAACAAGTAACTTTATACCGAAAGCCCAGTTCATGTTAGGATCCTGTGATTATGAGTCTGCTAAATTGAACAAGGATTTGGATTCATATAAGTCAGCCGCTGAGAATTTCGATAAATTTTTGACTCAGTGGCCAGACCATCCTGATTATTACATGGCCATGTATATGAAGGGCCTTTCTTTTCATTATGCCGGCGAACATGTCAAAAGCCGCGATACCATGGAACGGTTGCGAAATAAAGAACCACTGAATGAAAAAGTACCACATGCATTGCTCATTTCTGCAATGTCTGCCTTAAGTGGTAATTTGGACTACTACAGTAAAAATCGCGACCAGGCGATAAAAGACTTTACAGACATTATAGATAATTATTCAGATTCTGCAGAAGTCGCTGAGGCGAAATTTCACCGGATTCTCATCTATCTGAATCAAGGGGATGAAGCTCGTGGTCGGGCAATTCTGGAAAGTGGGGCATTTATAAGTAAATATGAAAAAACAAATCCAAACTTTGTTGCCAATATTCATCTGTGGCTCGGACAAGATTATAAAAATAATAAGCAGTACGCCAATGCAGAAGACCAGTTCAAGGAAATTCATGATAAATACAAAGATTTGGAATTGGAATCAATCCAGGAACTGATTTGGATGGGCTTATACGAAGCAGCGGACTGCGCTTACTTTCAAAAAGATTATACAAGAGCAGTTGAGTATATAAATAAATTAATGAATTTGACGCTTAATAAAGGTGAACGCACGAATGTAATTATCAAAGCAAATGCACACTACCTACGCGCTGATATTTTTATCATTGAAAAATCTGATTTTAAGGAAGCCATAAAGCAGTTTAAACTTTGCGAGCAACTCAAGCCCGGTAAACGCTTGTATTATTCTGCTTTAGGCAGACAGGGCGATAGTTATTATGGACTTGCTGGTGCGTCCAGTACTCTATCTCGCGCTGTGAGAGATAAACATTTTGAAGATGCTGAAAAAAAGTATAATCAAATTCTGAAAGAAATAGAAGTGGATGAAGTTTTTGATGAGGGTGAACGCGATGAGTGGCGGGAAAAAGTTTGGTATCGTTTGGCAAATATTAATAAAAAAATTAATCCAAAAAGCAAAGATGCGAAAGATTTTTACAAAAAGATTCGTGCCTTGTATATTGCACGTTCATTGGATCAGAAATTGTCAGATTGGGTCTACTATGCTCGCTCAAGTTTTGAACTTTCCGAAATATACATAAAAGAACAAAATTATGATGCAGCCATAAATATTTATAAAGATCTCGAAAAAGCGAACAATAGTTATTCTCACGAAGCAGGCCTGCGCCGCATTGATTTGGAAAAAAGCAAAGGGAAGCTCGAAAAAAAGTAAGCGTACTCCCTTTTTAGTCATTCTTCTCCTTATTACTTTACCGTCGTAAGTCATTTATAGTTAACCAGTTAAATTTTTAATAAAACCGTTGGTATATGCCTGATATATTCGTTATTATTCAGGCCAGGAAGACAGTTTACACCCGGCCATAAAAAACTTCATTTCCATGCATTTAGGTATGATTCTTGCGTCTCAACGTGTAAAAGAAATGGAAAAATGAAAAAATCTAGAATATTGCTAATAGATGACGACGCGACTTTTAGTCAGCTGATTGTGGAACTGCTCAAAGATGAATTCGATGTGCACCGAGCATGCTGTGTGCAGGAGGCTGAAGAATTCCTGAAATCATCACATGTTGACCTAATACTGACGGACCTGATAATGCCTGATGCGACTGGTTTGGATTTTCTACGTGATTTCGATACTGAAATTCCAATTATTGTTATGTCGGGTCAGGCGGATGTAGATACAGCGTTGGATTGTTTGAAAAACGGGGCGGTTGACTTACTGGAAAAACCGATTGGCCGTGACCCGCTTTTAGCATCCATCAGGCGATCATTAATCACTCCGCATACAGTATGTGAGAATACGATGCTGGAAACAATCACTGATGGATTCGTCAGAAGCAATTCGATTGCCGGATTTAAGATCATTCGAATTCTTGGAGAAGGTAACATGGGTATTGTTTACCAAGTAACGGGTTCCAATGTTGGTGGCAAACAGAAGGAGTATGCCCTGAAGGTGATGAAACCGATGATCTTTAATGGGGGTGATCATAAGGTATTGATGTTTGAACGATTTGAAGCGGAAGCACGCGCGGCATTTTCTATACACAACCCAAATATTGTTCATATCTATGACTATGGCATAACAGAAGCGAATCGTCCCTATATTCTCATGGAATATGTTCAAGGACAAACCTTGGATAAGCTTATCGATATGAATGAATTGAGAATTCGGGATAAATGTCATATACTTCGGCAAGTCGCATTTGGGCTTGCCAGTATTCACGACAATGATATTTGCCATAGAGATATAAAACCATCCAATGTCATCGTCAGTCCAGGTTTGGAAGCGAAACTAACAGATTTTGGAATTGCCCGCTTAAAGGACTCAACGCTTACCCATACAAATGAAATATTTGGCACACCAAGCTTTCTTTCCCCTGAAGCATTTATTACTGCAAAAGTGGATTTTCGCTCAGATATCTTTTCACTAGGCTGTCTGGCATATGAGCTATTTACTTCTGTCAGACCTTTCGATGGACCCTCGATCGTTGCTGTTGCTAGAGAAATCCAGGAAAGCAATCCCGATTTAATCTCAATGTATGATTCAGATTTTCCGCGTGAATTGGACAAAATGGTTATGAAGATGCTGTCTAAAAAACCGGAGGACCGCCACAAGTCTGCATTTGAAATTTTTGAAATCCTCACCAATTATTTAAAGGGTGCATCGACAAAAAGTTTTATCTCCCGTTTAAAAAACAGAATAGGTATATGATCAAATGAAGTAGAGACCGGCAAATACTTTTGGGTCGACCATTAAACCTTCAGCCATTTTATCTTTCAGAAACTGCTCAACATTTGCCGCGGGCACTACATGAACAGTAATATCCTCTGAATCGTCTCCACCGCCTTCGCCAACTTTTTTAAGCCCAGTTGCTTTGAATATATGGACATACTCTGAACTTTGACCCGCAGATGGCGGGCCTTCGCAGACGAGTTCCATGTACTCAGCTTCATAACCTGTCTCTTCAAGTAATTCGCGCCGGGCGGCACTTTCCATAGGCTCATTTTCCTGGCCCGGTATATCGCCAGCCAGGCCAGCAGGAAATTCCATCACCCGGCACCCTACGGGCGGGCGCAATTGCTCAATTAGAACAAGTTCATTGTTATTAGTAACAGGGATTATTACCACGACGCCACTCACACCAGGACGAATTATATATTCCCAGCCACTATCATTTTTTACAAAGCTCAGAAATTTGCCTTCAAGCAATGTTTCCTGCGTCTGCATTTAACTATCGATTCCATTTATCTTTACAATACCGGAGCCGGATGTGATCGTTCCTATTTTTGCTGAGGGATAACCACTGCTGGTAAAACTGTCTAATGTCTTTTTTACATCTGCCTCATCAACAAAAACCATGTATCCCACGCCCATATTGAAGACCCGGTACATTTCCCTTTCACTGATAGACCCTTTATCCTGAATCAATTTGAAAATGTCCAATACGGGCATTACATCTTTGTCAAATACTGCATCGAGGGAATCCGGTAGAATGCGTGGTACGTTATCGTAAAAACCACCTCCGGTAATGTGCGCCATTCCGTCTATAACGATGTCTTCATCTATGGCATTGCGAATGGCCTTCCAGTAGCAAACATGTGGTTTTAACAGCACCTCACCGAGAACGTCATTATCAAGCTCCTCACGTTTGTCCTCTGCCTTGAAACCGGCTTCTTCAAATAAAACTTTCCGCGCCAGGCTGTAGCCATTTGTATGAAGCCCGTTGGAGGCCAGTCCAATAATCGCGTGCCCCTCTTTTATCGTAGCTCCGGTGATTAATCTACTTTTCTCCACCACACCTGTAATTGAGCCGACAAGATCGTAATCACCACCATATATACCCGGCATTTCAGCAGTTTCGCCGCCGAGCAGGGTGATCCCTTGCGCTTTACAGGCATCTGCCAATCCTCCGACAACGTCTTCAAAAAGTGGACTGCGCAACTTTCCTATGCCCAGATAGTCCAGGAAGTAAAGTGGCTCCGCACCTTGAACGATGATGTCATTTACAGAATGATTAACGATGTCGTAACCAACAGTATCGTGCTTATTCATCATTTCTGCAACGATTAATTTTGTCCCTACACCGTCGACACTGGCGACCATAACAGGCTCTTTATATCGTGTTAAATCCAACTGAAACAAACCACCAAATCCGCCTACTGGCGCGAGAACTTCAGGACGTTTTGTATCCTTTATCTTATCTTTTACTTCGGATAATAGTTTGCCTGCCAGGTCAATATCCACTCCGGCTTCGGCGTAACGACTGCTCTCAGAACTCATAATTTCCTCGTGTGAGTTATAGTTTTTAAAAAGAAATTAAGACGGATTGTCAATAATTAAAGTTAGCCTATAGTACTTTCCCTCGTGCGCTTGTCTATGCACGGCATTTAATTTTTTAAATCAAATCATTAAAATAAGGAAAAACCCATGGCAACAAAAGTAGGTATTAACGGATTTGGCCGTATCGGACGTCTCGTTTTCCGTGCATCTCTAAGCAATCCAAATGTAGAAGTTGTAGCAATTAACGACCCTTTTATCGATCTGGAATATATGGCCTATATGCTCAAGTACGATACAGTACACGGTGTATTTGAAGGTGAAATAAGTTACAGCGGCAACAGTCTGATTGTTAACGGCAATGAAATTAGACATTACGAAGAAATGAGTCCTGCAGATATTAAGTGGGGCGATGCCGGTGCTGAATTTGTTGTAGAATCAACAGGTGTATTTACCACGATTGAAAAGGCCAGTGCACATTTAAGCGGTGGAGCCAAAAAAGTTGTGATCTCAGCTCCTAGTGCGGACGCACCGATGTTTGTGATGGGTGTAAACCAGGATAGTTACAGCTCAGATATGGCCGTTATTTCAAATGCATCTTGTACGACCAATTGTCTGGCACCTCTCGCCAAAGTTATCAATGATAACTTCGGTATTGTTGAAGGCCTGATGACAACTGTTCATGCAATGACTGCAACTCAAAAAACTGTTGATGGCCCATCCAAGAAAGATTGGCGCGGTGGACGTGCTGCCGGACACAACATTATCCCATCATCAACAGGTGCTGCAAAAGCAGTAGGTAAAGTTATTCCTGAGTTGAATGGCAAGCTTACAGGTATGGCTTTTCGTGTACCAACAATTAATGTATCTGTTGTCGATTTGACATGCCGCATCGAAAAAGCGGCTAGTTACGACGATATCAAAGCAACTCTAAAAGCTGCTTCTGAGGGCCCAATGGCTGGAGTTCTTGGTTATACAGAAGATTCTGTTGTATCATCTGACTTTATTCATGATGCCCGTACATCGATCTTCGACGCCGATGCCGGTATCGCATTGAATGACAATTTCGTGAAGCTCGTATCATGGTACGACAACGAATGGGGTTACTCAAACAAGGTAGTAGATCTTATCGCTCACGCTGCAAGCGTAGATGCATCATAAGACCTGAGTAATCAATGAGGCAAGCGTAAAATTGCCTCATCCAATTTCACAAAGCCCATCATTTTGGTGGGCTTTTTTTTGCTTGGATAAAAAGCTAGGCTAACTCTGCTGAGCGCCACCACTTGTAATGGTTTTTCTCAAGATCATCAAGACTCGGAAATTGATAAAAAATCATCTCACCATCTCCGACGATCCAAAAACCATGCTTGATCTTACGAAAGGGAAGTTCGTTAAATATACTCGCCAGGCTAATTGTTTTACTGCGTTTTTCAGGTTCAGCATTTAAAGCTTTAATACAGTTCATTAAATTACTGTTCGGGACGTTTGGCAAAACTGAATAACTCGCGACATCCTGGTCATAAAGATCTTCAAAACCCTTAATGTCGAGGTCAATTTGCGTAAAACAGAGCTTCGGGCAGCCTTTAAGCGGATTGTCCACGGTGAGGTATTGGGCAAAAGCACGTTGGTCCAAGTTACTTGCGACCAGCATCTGCAATGGATTTATCTGTTGATAGATGCGAATCAGGCCAGGTTCATTTTTTTCTGCATAGTCACCACGGGTCAGCTCAAGACAGCGACCATTCACAGTTGATAAATAGATACTTTTAAATGCAGCCATGGGGATATTTTCCAATACACGATAGTTGGAAACAAATTTAGTCCGCTTAGGCGTACCATCCTCGTGAGGAACCATTTCAGGCCAAACAAGGTCCAATCTAAAATAATCGCTAATGAGTTCCTTATCAATTTCAATAAAAATGACCTTTCCACGGTAATGTTTCACACTGCCAATTGTATAGTGACGGGCAAAGTCTTGTGGGCTAAGTTGTGAAGCCACGAGGGAATGGTTGGGGGAAAGTACTGCATATAAACGATTTTCAAATTCCATGGTTCAGCCTCCTGATATTTCTGACAACCTGATGCCATATACTCAAATTACAAAGTGATCTCAGTTTATTTCCTCAATTGTCACATTTGGAGCAGCGGCAAATTTTTTCGCATCTTTAAAATTTGTCGGATTCTTAAAATTTAATTTATAACGTTTGCCTTTTTTAGCCTTAAACTCCACATCGAAAGGCTGCGAACTGATTTTGACTAAATCGTCCCCTTTGAGCTCAATTATTGCATGATATTTCATCTTTATAGTATAAGTCCCAGGTAGAATATCATACTGCTTGACTCTCATATCGAAGCTTAAAATGGGCGTTTTATCATAATATTTGGAAATTTTAAGAACTAAAATTTCAGGATCTACCGTTAACTTCGCCAATTTTGCAGCAGGTTTGGCTGCTCCTGGGTAGAGTTGATAATGCTTGGTTCCGCTCAGGCAGGAACTGAGCACAAATACGAGAGGTAGAATGCAGATTTTTTTATACAATTTTGTAAGCTCCAATTTAGAATTGCTATATATTAGTACCTTTAATTGTAAAAAATCAAGTATATTACGAGATCAAAGGCTTGAAGAACGCAATTTATATGTTAAGTTCAGGGTCGCCCTGTAAAATCTAAAACCATTGGGTGATGCCAAAAACCGGCAAATTAAAAAAATGAACTGGAGATAGAAATGCCAAATTTGTTATATGTAACCAGTGAAGCTCTGGATAAGTTAAGAGAACATAAGTCATACCAATTTTGGGCACCAATTATGCAGAATTTCCCAATTCGGCATGTTGCTTTAGATGAACGCGCATTTTATGCCCGTGATATAAAGCCAAAAGAGCATGGTATTTACATTACTGTAGATATGAAATTTGTTTATTGTAGAGATAAGCTATTCAGCTTTTTATATGACAATCAGGATATGTCATTTCGACTATCTGCTAAAAGTGGTATTTTAGAAACCAGTGATGGTAATCAGTTTACTGCACTTTTAGGCGAAGTTGCCGAGGTAGTCTCCACTTCCGGAATCGAACTGATAAACGAAGATAAAGTATTTCATCCTCTTTTTGACGGCGTTTTAGCGATTGCCGCACCTGAAGCTGCATCCGGAGCAGACTTGGACGAGGCCGTTCCGGCAGATAAGCCAAAACGCAGAAAATCTTCCGCCAAGAAAAAGGCCGCTGAGAAAGAAGAAAAAGACAATGAAAAAGTGGCACCTGTAAAAAAGGCAAAGGCAGCAGCTAAGGCAGCTCCGGCTAAGAAAGCCAAGGCAGCTCCGGCTAAGAAAGCGAAAGCTTCTGCTAAGAAAGCGCCTGCAAAAAAGGCTGCCAAAAAGAAAAAATAGCTTTTTTCGAGAAAACGTCTTCAATCTGCTTCATCAAATATGCATGACTAGTGAGTGTTTCCAAGTATAGTGGCTGTGTCTTATTTTATATAAATTGAACTGAGCCAAAAGGGTGTGTAAAGGCAGTTATGTGCGTGTATAAATCCATTTTACTGGCAATTATGTTTGTCGCTGTAATTGGCTGCCAAAGTCGAGATGAGGAAACAGTCAGGGGTGTTTTAAATATTGACTGGCAACACAGCTTTGACCAGGATGAAAACGAAATACTGATTGCTCATCATTATGTGGAAGCTGCTGAGTTCTACGAAAATGCTGCTGCACACGCACTATTCCAATCAGATATGCTTATAAACGGTTTTCACTATAGTTCTGACCAATCCTTCTTAATAGCTCTCAGTGATGAGGAGAAAAACAGTCTAATCGCAATGACTCATGGCAAACAGTCCACTATTATTCAATCTGGCCACTTCATTCACAAAATTCACCGCTTAAGTTCCGGCAATTTGCTGTATGTTGAGCGTATTCAAGATGATTATTCTAAAACAGGTCATCCCGATTATCTGAAATTATACAATACAGATTCCCGGATAAGCAGGATTTTGGAGCCTGTTTATATGTACACCAGCAATTTTCATGAATCCAAGAACAAAAACCTCATATTTGCAAGCATTGAGAATCGGCATGCGGATGCAGTCATCTGGATAATTGATGAAACAGGTTCACAGACAAATTTTGTACGAAAGGGGACCGATCCGGTATTTTCAGGGGATAATTATATATTTGCAAAAAAGTCAAAATCGGGAAAATCCTGTATATGGGAAATGAATCAAGATGGGTCTCGCCTCAAGAAGATAATAGGGAATCCAGATGGAAACTGTTTTTCACCCATTGTGGATCCTCAAAATAAATACATTGCATATGTCCTTGAGGGGAGCAGCGAGGAGCAATCCAATATCCATCTTTATGAGCGTAGTAGTGGTAAAAGTCGCCAAATAACCCATTACTCATACCGGGATGATATGCCACAATTTAGCGCCGATGGAAAATCCCTCATTTTCCGGTCCAGCAGAAACATGCAATGGGGCCTGTGGAAAATCGCAATTAAATAATTAGCCTCAAAATTCAGTTTTACAGGCTAAATACAGCCTTGAGAATACATAGCCTGTCCCTGTTCTTGACAGCTCCTGGATCTGTTTCTATAGGCAATTTGAGTTCGAATTATAATTGCTTGTTGTAGATTGGCATACGGATGAATTAGGCTAGTGTTATAGCTCTTTAAAAATAACGGAATAATTATGCATACAGTAGAAAAAATTGGTGGCAGCAGCATGACTGACTTTGCTACCATTATGAATAATGTGATTATCGCTGGCCGCAGTGGCAAAGATCTCTATAATAGAATCTTTGTTGTTAGCGCTTATGGCGGGGTGACTGATATGCTGCTTGAAGGGAAGAAAAACTCAAAGCCGGGTATTTATGCCTTATATGCTGCCAATGACGCTGGCTGGGTAGATGCCCTGGAAAATACCCGTGACCATTTATGCGCGCTTAATAAGAGCTTTGTTAAGATCGGCCTGGACCAGGATTCTGCAGATGAATTTATTGTTGAACGTTTTAATGAGATCAAATCTTGTCTATACGACCTGCAACGACTCTCATCTTATGGCCATTTTCAAATAGAAAAGCAATTGCTTGCAGTACGTGAACTACTCAGTGCAGTTGGCGAAGCACACTCGGCTCGCAATTCGGCAGAGATTCTCTGCGCTCAGGATGTGAATGCACAATGTATAGATCTTACGGGTTGGAAGGATTTAGAAATTTTACCATTCAATGAAAAAATACTCAGCGCCTTTGAAGGCATAGATCTAAGCACAGTATTACCAATCGCCACTGGCTATACCAAATGCTCCGAAGGGATTATGAGCAGTTTCGACCGTGGATACAGTGAAATTACCTTTAGTAAAATTGCCGAATTAACGGGTGCATCAGAAGGTGTAATACATAAGGAATTTCATTTATCGAGCAGCGATCCAAAAGTGGTTGGTGTGGATAAGGTGGAAGTGATTGGACAGACAAATTATGATGTGGCTGACCAATTGGCAGATCTCGGCATGGAAGCGATACACCCGAAGGCATCAAAAGGTATGGAAAACAAACAGATTCCAATCCGTATTAAAAATGCTTTCGACCCAGACCATGCCGGTACATTAATCAGCCATGACTTTGTTTCTGAGAAACCACGTGTTGAGATGGTTACCGGGTGCAAAAATATGCTTGCTATTGAATTGTGGGATTCCGTTATGGTCGGACAAAGTGGTTACGATTTCCGCGTACTCCAGCATCTGAAGAATCATGGTATTAGTTATGTCGCAAAAAATACTAATGCCAATACAATTACTCATTATGTGCGCAATACGGAAAGCAATATAGATGCTTGTATGGCGGATATTATTGATGATTTTTCTGGTGCCACAGTACGGACTCAGAATGTTGCCATTGTTTCAGCGATCGGGAGTAATATGAAATTTCCCGGATTTTTGGCCAAAGCCGCGGGTGCATTGGCAGAAAAAAATATAAATATTCTTGCCGTGGATCAATGCATGCGCCAGGTGAATATGCAGTTTATTGTCAGCGAAGACGATTTTGAAGATGCAATACGAGCCCTTCATCGCGGCGTCGTGGAACAATGAATTCGGCTTCTAAAAGCGTAAAAATAGCTATTGGCCTGGGCAGTAATCTTGGCGATCGTAAAGCATATATCACTGAGGCTGTACAGCGCTTATCCGAAAAAGGCCTGCACGAACTAAAACTTTCAAGACTGTATGAAACAGAGGCATTTGATTGCGAGCCTGATGCACCTGCATTCTATAATGCTGTTGCAGTCGGCAAATCAACTCTAACCGCAGAAGAGTTACTCGCAGCATGTCTGGAGACAGAATGTGAAATGGGGCGCTTAGCGAACCGCGGCTACCATGAAAACCGGATTATAGATATTGATCTGCTGCTTGTGGATGAACAAGTAAAGAATGATGCAAGCCTTTCGCTTCCGCATGCGCAATTGACCGAGCGGGATTTTGTCCTTCAGCCTTTAGCAGAGCTGGTACCAGACTGGCAAATTCCTCCACACAATAAAACTGTAAAAGATTTACTCAGCTCTTTGCCTGACCAGAATGGAAAACCCATTTAAGCCCACGCCTGTTCTGCAGACATTGCTCTCAGCCTATAATGAAAAATGGGCGATATGTTTTGCACAATTTGAGAAATTCAGTGAACTAATCTGGTCTGAAAACTATCATCCCACAACGATCGAGCGTATTGAATGGGAGCGTTATCTTCCAGTGACACTGTATATGGAGGATTTGTATCATCTGTCAAAAGCGATAGTGCCAGAAGCATCTATTCCGTTAGTAATACACCAACATAAATTCCGTAGTATCGTAGATTTATGGCACATACTACCAGCAAATTTCCAAGGAGCTTTTACCCTAGATACAGAAAATTTGGAACGATTACTTCTTGCCTTGTCTTCGCCGGCAAAGTTCGGCACACGGTTAAACCGTTATCCGCAGCAGCTCAATTGGCTGAAAGAAAATGCGTCTTTAATTCCAGACCAATTGTCTGTGATTGACTATGCGTGTGGAACGGGGCAGGGGACATACGAAATAGCCGAACTTCTCAAGTGCCTTGGAAAAACGGCTTCGGTGACCGGGCTAACAATAGAAGTATTGGATCTGTGGATGGCGGAAAATAAATCAGTGCCTCACCTGGATATGTATGAGGAGTATACTTATCCGGATACGGATTGTGAGCCACAGTTTATGTGTGGAGATATCAATAGCTATTCATCCAAGCTTCACTTCCAACTGATTCTTTGCAATGGGCTTATCGGTGGCCCGTTTCTAAACCAGGATGAGGACTATTTGCAATTATGGAAAAAAATAAATGAACAAACAGAAAAAAACAGTTTGTTTATTACTGGTCATTCCTTTCATGGCGCTTATAATCCTGAGAGATTTATTGACTATATGCCGACTAATTTCCAGATACTTGTACATGAAAAAGAGACCGTGATTTACCAAAAAGATGCGTGATGAAATTTATAAATAATAAAATCCGTAAAATGAAAAACCTGCCCAAATGGTTTATCTGCTTACTCTATTATTCCAGTCGCCTTTTGCGCATGACCCTACGGGTGAAAATTAGTGATCCACATAACTTTTTGAGTCCAGATAATACGACCCCATGCATTTTAATATCCTGGCACAATCGCACCATGATGCTGCCGGTTTTTGTACCCAGACATTTTACCAGGAAATGTGCCATCTTAAATAGCATGTCGAGAGACGGGCAATATATGGCCGACTATATGGGCTTTTTAGGCGTTACATCTATTCGCGGGTCTTCCAGCAAAGGCGGTGCAAAAGCACTCGCTGGTCTACAGTCACACATGGATGATGGCGGCCATGTGATGCTTACTCCAGATGGTCCTAGAGGGCCAAAGTATCAATTAAAAGATGGCACCTTATGGCTGGCTTCAAAACAGCAGTGCCCGATCTACCCCATTTCTATAAATAGTAAATCTCACAAGACATTGGACAAAAGCTGGGATAAAACACAAATACCCTGGCCCTTTTCAAAAGTTGAATTAATCGTTGGCGAGCCCATCTACCTTCCAGAAAATCTCGCAGACGAAACGCTCGAAGAACAACGGGAAATACTGCGACTGGCACTTATGGCGATAACTAAATGGGACACGGATGACGCCAATTAAAGCCGTACTATTTGATTTCGATGATACCCTGACAAACCCGGGTGCAATTGATTTTCCTGCGTTGCGACATGATTTGGGCATATCCGAGGGGGATAATATTCTGGCTTATGTTGACTCATTACCTGAAGCAGAACAAATCGAAAAGAATGCCATATTAAATGACTATGAAATGCGTGCGTCAGCGAGTGCATCTGCAGCAGAGGGTGCGGAAGATTTAATTTTATTTCTTATGGAGAAATCGATTCCGCTTGGAATTATTACACGAAACCGCCTCAAGCCGATCATGCGTTCGCTCGAAAATTTTCCACAAATAAACGCGGATCATTTTAAAGTGATTGTGAGCCGGGACGATCCGTTTCCCGCGAAGCCGGCTGCCGATGGTGTTATACATGCCGCTAAGATCATGCAGGTTGATTGCCAAAATGTTCTTGTTGTCGGCGATTATATTTATGATATAGAAGCGGGGCAAAATGCCGGTGCACAAACCGCTTGGATAAATCATAAAGAAAATTTGGAGTTTCAAAACAAAGCGGATTTTGAAATTACGAAACTTGCAGACTTATACGTAATTCTAAAGCTCTGAAAGCAAAGAATTCGTAATTCATATCAACTGGAAAAGCTGCTATACTGCGTTATGTTTCAAGCTATCTCAACGAATGGCAGAAGATTTTAGAAAATGAAAATAGACCTTAAAATAAAACGTTCACCCTCGCATCATGTAAGCACCCTGATTCTGGGGCAAAATATCGAGACGTGTCTGGATACAGTACCGGGTCTTTTGTCCGATCGGCTCAAGAACCCTAAGTTTCTAGGACCACCACATCCGATGACGGGGCTGGCACCTGGTTGGGAAGGTGGCGGTTCCCTGGAGGCGCTCAAGGTCCGTCATGCGCTTGGATCGGGACAGATGGGTTCCGAAGCGGTGTATTTAGAGGGGCTTGGCAGCACGATTGCCCAGAGCAATTGCAAGATCGCTGGTGATGAAACTTTGATCGTCGAACT
>JABSQK010000375.1 GCA_013215875.1 Lentisphaeria bacterium | reverse complement strand
GTATTTTGACTCATCATCGCTTACGAGTGAAATGGCTTCGCCAGAAGAGCCTGCACGGCCCGTACGACCAATACGATGTACATAGTCTTCGGGCACATTTGGAAGCTCGTAGTTTACCACATGCGGCAAGCGATCAATATCGAGTCCGCGAGCAGCAATATCTGTGGCAACAAGGGCCTGTACTTCATAGGCTTTGAACTGGGCCAGGGCACGGGTGCGGGCACCTTGGCTTTTATTACCGTGGATTGCTGCGGATGTGATACCGTCTTTGTTCAGTTGTTGGGCAAGACGATTGGCACCATGTTTGGTACGGGTGAAGATAAGTATTTGATTCCAATCGCCATCGGTAATTAAATGCGATAGCAGGTCGCGCTTCCGCGATTTGGGAACCCGGTAGACGGATTGTTCAATATTGTCCGCTGTGCTATTTTCCCGGGCGACTTCGACCAATTTTGGATTTCTCAAAATGGTATCTGCCAATGTCTTAATCTCACGCGTATATGTTGCCGAAAAGAATAGCGTTTGTCGTTCTTTAGGTATCATGCGAATGATCTTACGAATATCGTTAATGAAGCCCATGTCCAGCATGCGGTCTGCTTCATCTAAGATTAAAATTTTGATTTGCGAAAGGTCGAGTTCTTTTTGTCCAGCAAGGTCGAGTAAACGCCCAGGGGTACCGATGACAATATCCACACCTTTTCGCAGTGCTTGTTTTTGTGGGTTGATACCGACTCCACCGAAGATAATTGTCGAACGAATATGCAGACCTTTGCCATATGTTGCCACACTTTCACCGACTTGCGCAGCGAGCTCGCGTGTAGGAGTCATAATTAGTGCCCGCGGGCGACGACCGCCGGGGTGCTCTTCGTTGCTTAAAATATGTAAAAGCGGCAGCGTGAATGCGGCTGTTTTACCTGTGCCTGTTTGGGCGCCAGCGAGAATGTCGTCTCCTCGGAGAATGACAGGAATGGCTTGTTCCTGAATGGGTGTAGGGTCGACATAACCTTTAAATTTTATTCCGGTTAATATTTCCGGGCGCAGGCCCAACTTATCAAATGACATAATTTATCCTATTATCAGTTTTAATATTTATTTGCAAACGATAATAGACTGAGCATGAAAATGCTGGGTTTAAGAGAAGGTGTCTATTCAATCGACTTGTGTTTAATGGGGCAACTATCGTTTTATCCTGGCACGAAACAATGCGTTGGAAATGTTTAGATTGTAAGTCCTTTTCATGTAGAATGATCCATTGCTGTCGAGAGTTTAATTGAGGGTAAATTGCAGGAGAATGCTTGAGAGCATTGCTCAAAAAGAGGCAACAAAAGGGCTGCGCCTCATAATCTGGATGATTTAGCCAAATCCACTAAATTTTTAGACCTGTGCCAGTTCGATTTAGCTGCTATTTTAGCAGTATTTTAGGCTATAATAACAAGATTTAGCTTCAAATTATGAAAATATATGACTGGATTCGCAATTTGAAATTTATAGGGGCAATTTGCCTTGAAAATTACTTGTTGGAACATCATATTACTGTACTTGGGATTTAAAAAATTTGCATTCAATCGATTAAATTTATAAAATATGTATATAGCGGAATATTAATGGACATATCAAATCAAGTCAATAAGTTGCGAGAGCTTCGCGAAGATGGTCTTCTCAGTGAGGAAGAATATCAGGTGGCTAAAAAGCGCTTGATTGAGGATTCGCCATCCTTATCTCCCAAAAAAAGCCAGCAAATTCAGCGTCGCTCATATAATGAACATTCCACTTCAGGCATTGAGAAGAGAAAACCCAGTATTCTACCGGCCGTAAAAATTGCCACGGGTATACTTGGGCTGGTGGCTTTTCTGGCAATTATCATCTATAAATTTGTTATCTGAAAGCTGCCTAACCATTAACCAAAATTCCGTTTCTTTATCTTGTAAATGGCACTGATTTGAATGCTTGCAGTCGTGGAACTGCATCGAGATCAAACTTACTTGTCTGACCTTCCTTGAGATAATAATAAGCCAGTCCGGCAATCATCGCAGCATTGTCCGTACAATATTTGGGCTCAGCAATAACAAGTTCCAATCCGGCAGCTGCAGCTGCAGATGCCATTTTTTCACGCAGACGACTATTGCATGCAACGCCACCACACACCACGACTGTCTTTGAATCATAATCGTTGCAAGCCCGGAACGTTTTTGTGATAAGCGCATCGACAATGGCTTCCTGATAACTCGCAACAATATCTGCCAACTGTGACTCACTGAATTCCGGGCAAACAATCTCTTTGCTAAGATCGCTATTCCCTTTTATGTGATAAAGCAGTGCGGTTTTTACCCCGCTAAAACTAAAATTCAGCCGGTTCTCAGGTTTTACATTATGACCGGGAGATGGACAGAGCCCGCGGGGAAAATGAACCGCCTGGGCATTTCCGGATTTCGACATCTTATCAATAACAGGTCCGCCAGGGTAGGGCAAATTTAGAATTTTTGCGGCCTTATCAAATGCTTCACCTGCGGCATCATCAAGTGTTTGCCCAACAATACGGGCAGAACCATCTTCATTGATTAGGATAAGCGCGGTATGCCCACCAGATACCACCAGGGCAATCATTGGGTATGAATCACTGTTTTCCAGAATGTCCTGTTTACCAATAAAGGAACCATAGACATGGGCTAAAAAATGACTGATACCGATGAATGGCTTATCCAGCGTGGCAGCAAGCCCTTTGGCAAAGGTCAGGCCCACAAGCAATGCGGGAAGCAAACCAGGATTGTAAGTGACGGATACCGCATCGATATCGTCACGCGTGAGTTGAGCTTCTGACAATGCCTGCTCATAGACAGGGCCTATAGACTTGAGATGTTCTCTGGCCGCAAGCTCAGGAATTACACCACCATAAGGCGCATGTTTTGCAAGTTGGGAGGAGACGATGTTTGAGCGCACATGATGCCCGTCTTCTACAATGGATACGGCAGTTTCATCGCAACTGCTCTCAATGCCTAAGACAATCATTGGGTTTTTGACCGGGCCGCCATTTTTTCGTTAACAAGCTCTATGGCTTTCATCAGTTGCGGGTCATCTTCGATAGTTTCTTTATTTAGATGGTACCGATTAATATTTTTATAAAAGAGCAATTTTTGCTCTTTTGTCATGAGCACTTCGACATCAGGCGCGACCCCTTTTTTATGAATCACATATTTATTCGGGGTGTAATATTTTGCGGTAGTGAGACGCAAGGCGCTTTTATCACCAAGTGGTATAAGGGTTTGTACCGATCCTTTGCCATAGCTCGTTTCGCCAACGAGGGTGGCAATCTTATAATCTTTAAGGCAGCCCGCAACGATCTCAGAACCACTGGCACTTTGCCCGTTAATCAAAATGACCAAAGCTAAGTCCAGATATTTTTTTCGTTTATTGTCCGAATAGTGGCGATATTCATTTTTTTTATTACGGGGTATGGTCGAAACAATTAGTTGACCTGGAGGCATAAATATATTACAGACCCCATTGGACGTTTCGAGCAGGCCGCCAGGATTATTTCTTAAGTCGATTATCAATCCCTTCAGATTGGCATTTTTAGACAAGATTTTGCTAAGTTCATTCGCGGTATTATTGTTGAAACCGGTAATCCACACATAGAGAATATCTTTCTTTATCATATGCCCATTGCGTACCGATTCGAGTTTGATAATGCCACGTATTACATCCACATCGAAACGACGATTTTCTGATTCACGGAAAATACCCAGTTTGACTGTTGTACCGACTTCGCCCTTTATAAGAGTAGTCGCAAAACGCAGTTTCTTGAAATTTCTCTCGTCAATGCTCAGCCGTGAGAATTCTTTATCAATGGACTTAAACTCATCCTCAAGCGACTTCCCATTGACCATATAAATTGTATCATTGGATAAAAGACCGGCTTCACTGCCAGGCGAATTGGGCATGGGCTCGATAATAAGCAGGTCATTTTTTCGGATTTCGATTTTTACGCCGATGCCGGCAAACTGACCCGCATTTTCCTCTTTTAATTTACTGTATTCCTGGGGCCGGTGAAAGCTGCTGTAGTCGTCTAAATTGGAGAGCATTCCATCAATAGCATTGTAGATCAGGTCTTTGCTCTTAATTTGAGATTCGTCGACATAATTTGACTGGACAATATCGATGACTTCGGCAAATTGCCTGATATAGCGCTTTTTATCATTCTTATGCTCGAAATATTTGACCGTACCAAAAATTAAATTGGCAGTTAATAAAATAAGCAATAAGCTGAAAATAATTTGTTTTGATTTCATAAGTTACTCTGTTACCGGGCCAAAACATAGCTCTTTGGAAAGCAGCGTCAAGGTCATTGCTCCTGGCTTCAATTGAGTTATAGTAGCTGGACTAATATTTGCTCACTTTTTTCGTCTAAATTAG
>JABSQK010000374.1 GCA_013215875.1 Lentisphaeria bacterium | reverse complement strand
TTTAAGGGATTTTACGGTATTCAAATTATATACAAAAGCACAGCCGTTTTTTGTAAAGTGAAAATAGACAAGGAGCAAAAGTGTAGAAATGGAGTTATATGACTAACTATAAAGCGAAAATGTGTTTTTCACACAGGCTCTCTCCGAGCGCGGTCATTGGAGGATTGCTGATCAGAATGAAGATATTCAGATCATGAGAACGGATGGAGATTTCGGGCCGGAGGCCACGATGCCCAGTGAATAGCGACATGATGAGAATGGCAGATGGGTCGCGTTCGGAGACCCCGACCTACTAAAATTCCAAAAATTAAAAATCCGTGCAACTTTTCCCTAAAATACATGTCTTATCCTGCAAGCAGCTCTTGGAGGAGATAGCATGGATGATAAATCGCCATTAGAATCATATAATAAGTCGTTTGATAACAGTAATAAATCCCCTTTCTTTTATGTCATTGTAATATTTACAGTTTTGGTCGTTGGCGGATTCGTAGCAACTCTGGCACTTTATAAACCTGCTGAGGTCGTATCCAAGCCTAAAATGACCCTGGAACAGAAGATGACCGCGCTTGAAACAGGTTCCGCAATGCTGCCGAAACCCACCCCACTGGTTGTGCCAGTGTGGATGATGGCGATGATATTTGGCTTTATCACCATACAGATTCTACCACTGGTAATTGCCTCCCACAAATCACGGGCAAAGACACTCAGCCGCCGGGACCTCAAACAAATCACCTTTCTTGCAGAAACGCCGATGTATCTTGGGCTCCTTGGTTCCTTAATTGGTGTCTGCTTGACGCAAATCACCAGCGGTTCCCTCGCAGCGCCAATGGCATATCTGTCGACCATTGCCGGAATTATCCTTTACTTGGCAGGCCGTTTTCTTATTCTCGTGCCACTGCCTACAGATATCGAACCCGCATAGGAGATAATACATGCGAATGTTCTTAGTCGGTATGTGCGATATATTTCTTATCCTCTACCTCACTGCCCTTTCAGATATTAAACCAAAGACAACGTTAACGATCGATGACTTTCTGGCGCTCAAAAGCATGCATGAAAAGCTTAAGAAAGAACGGGATCAAACAGAAAAAGAGTTTAAGCAGAAAATTCTTGAGGCGACAGATGAAACAAAAGCTGCGCTAGATGCCAAAGCAAAACAGGAAGAAGAGCTAAAATCGGAAATCACAAAAATTGCTCAACAAAAGAATCAGCTCGATACGCAAGTTGCCAATCAGAAGACTAAAAATGAAAAGCTTCAAAAAGATGTCAGTTCCACATCCAGCGATTTAGCAAAAGCACAAAAGAATCTACAAGCCAAAGATAAAGACCTGCTAGCCAAAGACAAGTCGTTGAAAAATCTCAAAAAGTTGAGTGTTGATGAATTAAAAAAGTTGAAGGATCTTATGGCGCTTAAGGAAAAGGAGCGCAAGAAAATGCAACTCGCTTACAACGATGCCCTGCGCAAGAAAAAAGCCCAACTCGATGCGGCGAACAAGCTCGCCGGCAATTTGCAATCTGAAGCGACCTCTGCAAAAAACCGTGCAGCACAATTGCAGATTACCGCTAATAAAGCATTGGCTGATGCCAAAAATGCCAAGATCAGCCAGCAAGAAGCGTTAGCATTGAAAGCGAAAGCGGATGCGGCAAAAGTTCTGGCCGATAAGAAAGCCAAAGAAGCCCTTGTTGCAAAGCAAAAAGCGGATAAGGCGAAAGAAGCGGCACTCATTTCCATGAAGACAGCCCGTAAGCAGGAGGAAATAGCCAAACAGGAAGCAAAAGACCTCAGCACTAAAATTCAGATCATAAAGCAGGATGGCCAGTCTGCATATTCAAAAAATATCATCCCGAAATTACAAAAAGTTCATATCACCTTTACTGAAACCAGTTTTGATAGACGACATAAGCGTGAGCGCCGCCTGAAATTGTTACCGGTATAACTGGATGATCAAAATTATGTTTTGATCCCGCTAAAACAATTGGGCTTTGATTCATCAGAGAAACCCGACAACCTGAAAATTATCCATCAGAAGCTGAATATTAAAGAAGCCTGGATCAGCAAGAAATATGGATTGCTCGCCCTGCCCCTAAAGCATTATGCAGGTACAAGCAAAAAACCCTATGATAAAAATACGAATCTATCTGAGTTAATGCCGACACTGCTTGCCCTGCGCAATAACTCCAGTAAAAACCTCTCGGATAAAATCCGAGGACTATCAAGAAGCTTCTTCATTGTCAATCGCGACTTCCTTGCTGTTGGCAAGAATAGTACATTGAACTACAAAGTAAAAGGGTTTCGAGGTACGGGCCGGCATGGTGAGCGTATTATTCGCGGCGATCAACTGGTCGATCTCAATGGCCAGCTCATTGGTATCGCTAATGAGACAAATACTGTGACGCGCATCAGTAGTATCGCGGGCTGGCAACAAATTCGTTTATAAGACCCCCCTTGGTGAGCCGATTACTTCGCATCATTGTTTTCAAATACTGGAACTCGAATCCGTGTTCATGATCTAAATTGTAATGCCTTATGTTTTGCTCAACTTAAATAAAAAAATCTGCAATTTTTTGATCTTGCTGCATTTAGCCATTTATCTTGAAATGCAGGCAAAATCTGCTAACTTAAGTGATATTTAGTTGAGGCTGATAAGGTAAAATCATGATCATGCAATGCCCAAATTGCCATCAATCGATGACGCTTACTGCGGAGCATTTTTCGATAGATGTTGAGTGTCCCAATTGCACAGAAGTCGTCGGAGTACCCGATGGCCCATTAGGCAAAGGTATGGTGCTTGGTGATTTTGTAATCGATACTGAAATTGGTCTCGGAGGAATGGCCACAGTTTTCCTGGCCAGACAAATTTCCCTTGAGCGCGAGGTCGCTTTAAAAATCCTCCACCCGGACTTAGCTCGTAATACCGAGCAAGTAGAGGGTTTCGTGCGAGAAGCCCGCATTGCTGCCAAACTCAACCATCCGGGTATCGTGCAAATCTATTCCGTCGGCGAAGCAGAAGGCTACTATTATTTTGCCATGGAACTGGTAATGGGTGCGTCGGTAAAGGAGATCCTCGATGGCGACAGTAAGCCTGAACTTGACTGGTCGCTCATGGTGGCTCGCAAGATAACCATCGCCCTGGACCATGCCTGGAAGGAAGTCCAATTGGTCCACCGCGATATCAAACCGGACAATATCATCATCCGTGCAGACGGGGCTGTAAAACTGGCAGACCTGGGTCTTGCCAAGCCAGCCAGTGCCCTGATTGAATCCGGCGAATTAATAGAAGGAAGCCCCCACTACATCTCACCCGAGGCGGTTAAGGGAGATCCATTAGACTTTCGCAGTGATGTCTACGGTCTGGGAGCAACGCTTTACCACATGGTTACAGGTGATTTCCCTTTTGTGGGCGATACGGCAATAACAACGGCCCGTATGCATATGGAGGCTGAACTCGAATTGCCAGATATTCGCTCTCCGGATGTGCCAGCTAATGTTAGCAGAATTATTGCTAAAATGATGAAAAAGGATCCAGATGATCGCCACCAGTCTCTTCGAGAACTCGCCGATGATCTGAAATCTGCACGACGTAAGACAAGTGTCCATACTCAGGTCCTACTTCCCGATAGGTCTAAAAAAAATAAACTACCAATCTATCTCCTGGGTGCTGCAGTTGTGCTCATCCTGTTTATTATCACACTCTTCATGTTAAACAATCTCGCCAATAAAAACCCACCATCGAAGGGACCAAGGCAAATCATAATTAGGTCACCAAAAAAGCCGGATAAAAAGACGCCAGACGATCCAGATAAAACGCCAGATAAAGTTCCAGATACTAAAACACCAGACAAAATTCCAAAAGCACCTGTTGTGAAAAATTTTGAAAAGCTAACATTTACTCGTAAGGATGAGCGGATAAAGGAATTGTCTATCATTAAGGCAAAAAAGGTCAAAAAGATAAGCGCTCATTGCATTAATAAGGATCGTATTGTTATTCATTTTCCCGATAAAGTCAGTAGAGCATCTGGAATGGATAAGGCAAATTACATCATGGAAGCACCAGTCAAAGTTGAGCTTATCACGATGATAAGAAGTAAAGTGGTTATTCTTAAATGTAGTGGACTGAAAGCAGGTACTCAGCAAAAAATTGACATAAAAAATATTCAAAGAATGAATGGCCGAGTTGTAGGAGCGGTAAGCCTTTCATTCCCTGTTGAATCAGGTAGGAATGGCTTAAATGCAATGTATTACCCAAACCAGGAATTTGCCGGTGGTCCCAAATT
>JABSQK010000373.1 GCA_013215875.1 Lentisphaeria bacterium | reverse complement strand
TGGAAGAAAAACTTCGCCGAGCCTTTGCTGATTATTCCTGGAAATAAACGCCCGTCGGCAGCTTACGAATACGAATTACTTTATGCGGACAGATGACGCATATCAGTCTCGAAAGTGCAAGTGATCAGCCTTCTTCGTTGGATACACATTTGCATAAAGGGTGTGTTAAAGAAAGAAACATTTTAATGCGCCTTTGGAAACGTTGATCGGATGCGATATTCTTCCGGTGTTAGTTTTGTGTGTTTACTGATAAAACGGGAAAAATACGAGCTTGATGTGAAGCCCAGTTTGGCTGCAATTTCTTTTGCAGTTAGTGGTGAATGCGTTAATTCATTGGTGGCACAATTGAGGGTGTTTTTATCAATAAACTGCTTTGGCGATAAGCCCATGTCTTTTTGGAAATGACGATGCAATGTTTCTTTTGACATGCCCATCACTGTTGCCAAATCGGCCACGGTATGGCTTGCAGGAAATGGTTTTTTTAAACAGTCGAAAGCAGGCGTATATTTTTCTTTAGTGCTTAAGATACGTTGAATTTCCACGAGCGAAAAATCCACAAATAAGGATGCACAGGCAAGTATTTTAGAGCTCATTAAGATCATGTCACTGATTGTTTGAGATTTTTTCATGTCTTTGATTAAGTGAGTGTATTCCTGCGGGCATTTTAATACTTTGAATTCTGCTGGAGCCAGATTGAAGATGTCATATCCGGGTAAAAGCTCAATACGAAAATGAAATGCCGCCATCTTTAGACCTGGCGTAAAATGATATTTCAGCGGGATATTTTCAGGCATAAAGACTATTTTTCCAGCGTCTAAATCAAGCCTGCTGTCAGCCTTTTCATTATTTTGAATAAAGCTTTTCTCTTGGCCTGACTGACTGATAATGTAAAGACGGTTGTAAGGAAAAGTATCGAATCCCTCCAGCAATGTCTGCTGTTCGACAACAACTGCATGCACGACTTGAAGTTGCAAATTACTGGTAAATTCTTCTATAAACTGCTTGCGATCGTGTTCAATCATTAGGAAGCTCCATTAATACTCGGCTGAGATAATGTATACGGATTGACAGGAAAGTGAAACTTGTTTAAGTAGTAATTTGCTAAAAAATGAATTATAATTACTGCGTGATTTAATTAAAAACAAGGACTATGGCACAATGGACGAATTTGAGCAAAAACGAACTGAGCTGGATATCTACGGATTTACAGTAATTGAAAATGTCTTAAGCACTGATGAAGTTAGCGAGATGCGGGAAGCATTAATTAAGGCTGAATCAAGCCATGTGACTGAAAACGGACATCGCGGAACCGCCGGACACGTTTCAAACTTGCCGATTCATGATCCAGTATTTTTTAAATGTATTGATCATGCAAAAGTTTTACCGTTTTTTGAAGCCATAATGGGTAAGGATTTAATTCTGGGCAGTTTGAATAGCCGGATTGTTCGTCCGGGTGATGGCTACCAGGGCTTACACAGCGATATACCGCCACAACATAACCACCAGACGAGTGCACCAATTATGATGAATACGGTCTGGCCATTATCTGACTATAAAAAAGAAAATGGCGCTACACGGGTTGTTCCAGGCACCCATCGTTCAGGCTTACAGGAGCCACCGGAAGGGTTTGAAGTCAAGTATGAAGTTCAACCAGAGATCTCCGCGGGATCGGTTATTATCTTTAATGGGCAAACCTGGCATGGTGGTGGTGAAAACACAACAGATCAAAATCGCTATGCAATGTTTGGTCATTATCGTGTTGGCGCATGGACCTGCTTTCAGTGCGATCCGCATCATAACTTCCCTGAAGAATTTTTTGATCAACTCACTGATCGTCAAAAAGAATTATTGCGCATGAGCAATGGTCTGAATGTACCGCATGCCGCAGATAGCTATGGCGGCTATTAGTTCTGCTACTGTCATTGCAATTTAACGCAGCAAACGTCTTTCTAAAAGATCCTGCAAATCCCTGCGACCATCAAGTACACAATGAATCCACACCTTTGATTTTTCGATTTCATAAATAATTCGATACGGTTTAAAATGACGTTCCAAAAATTGATCGCTATTGACTGTTTCAAGTTCACGCGGACAATGACCTGAATCAGCGATATTAGATAAGTTTAAACAATTTTCTGTGAGCTTCTCAAAAATATGATCGGCAGCCTCTCTGCAATCGTTAAAGAGTATATATTTATAGATCTCAAAAATATCCTCTTCTGCCTGGGGCAAATATTCAACTTTACGCTTCATTCAATTTTTTAATTCGGTTTCGTAAATCCTTTGTGGCCTGAGTCGCGCTTTTATAGTCTCCTTCATGTTTACTTTTCGAGCTTTGCGTAAGCATTTTAAGTAATACTAAAGTATCCTTTATTTCTTCGTATGATTCAATATCCAGCAAAACAGCCTTTGCATCACCATTCTGAGTAATGACATATGAGCGTTTATTCTCACCAATCTCATTGATGATTTCTGCAGCATTTGATTTCAAATAACTTATTGATTTTACTGATTCACTTAATTTCATATATACCCCTTTGGTCTATATTAAGACTATATATAGTCCACAATAAAATGCAAGATCAAATTTCATTTCTTTAGTGATTGTTAATTACTGACAGCTATCTAAATCCTTCAGCGCTGGTGTGGGATTTTATTCGAGAACCCAACATGGCCAGTTGAACGCTACGCTCAGCATAAATGCTGTCTTTGCTCCATAGTCGCTGCTCGTTTTCACCTTCGGCTCACGTTATGCTAAAGCTGATACAGTATCCGTACGCTGAGTCACGGTGAAAGTTGATTCTAGCGGAATATGCGCTACTTTTAGATCATGTCAAAAATCAAATTTCCTATCAGTCGAAGCGGGAAGGGCTTTACGCTGCTTGAACTGCCGGTCGACAGACTCAGCACAAGTCGCGCGAGATTTACATTAATAGAGTTGCTGGTGGTAATCGCAATTATCGCAATCATTGCTTCGATGCTACTGCCTGCGTTAAGCCAGGCAAAGGCTACGGCCCTTCGGGTAGCCTGCGTGAACAATTTGAAACAGATCGGCTTAGCCAGAATTATGTACAACGACGATTCTCCTAATTCTCTTCCCGTAGGCTGGTTCCCATACTCCGGCCCTATGACTAGCTATGCCAATGGCGGCTTGGAATTCATATTTGCGGATTACACGGGCTATACTGGATCGACTGGGGGATACGGCTCGGCTCAGGATCTCTATATATGTCCTGCCTCCACCGTCTACGCGCTTAACAATTGGGCTCAGACCTGGTGGGATGGTACCTATGGTTACCGTCGACTAGGTAACGCTTACGAAGGTTTAGCGAAGAGTTACAATATAGCTTTCAGCCCATACGCTGCGACGATTGACGATAGGGCTATTAAACTAAGGACGTTCTCAATTCCTGGCAGAACCCCCTATCAATGGTGTTCCAGACTCAACACCTCCGACCTTAACACCAACGCCGACGAGCATTCATCCTGGCATGACAATACTGACTTTAGTCCCCGCCCCACCGTTTTCCTCGATGGACACGTGGCGGTTCTCAAGGAACCTAAGTACACCTATAAATATGAGTACACCTGGTTGTTTGGTCTCGCAACAATAACGTGGAATGGAAATTACTCGACATTTAACACTGGTCCAGCTAGCGCTTATGACCACCAGATTGACGAGTATTGAGCTGGCTGAGCAGTTCTGCATAGGTCCCGCAGTCGTCGAATGGGGAATTCTCGCATCTGAATGGGTCGACCGTCTGCCATCGTTCTGGAACAAGCTCAGGCCCGCCATCGCGATAAATCCAGATGCCAAGACGGGTGACCAACGATCTGAGCGACTTGCAACCAAGCATTTTACCCAATCGCATATTCGCGTTTATAGTTGACCATTAACAAAAAAGCGTTATTGTTAGTTACTAAAATCTAAATAGGAAAAATTGTATGATAAAAAATAAATTATTCACCTTGCTATTTCTTGGCAGTTTCTGCTTTCTTCACTCCCTGTTTGCACAAAATAACGTATTATCAATTTATGGTGATATCACTCTGATTGATGAAGTGGATGTTTCAAAGACAAGCCATGACTTTGAAGAACTGCCGAAAGGAGCATCGTCATTGGAAACCATATTTGGTAAAGTGCATCGCGTGATTAAAAATGATAAGGACAAAGCCGCCCGTTTCAGTTATGTGCTTGGTAAAGGTAAAGGATTGAAAGCAGCAGATCCTTATGTGCTGGTGGTGGATTTTCCTGAAGATGCATCACGGGCATTTGTGATTCATTATACGGGCTCTGAAACACGTCGGGGTATTGCAACGGGGCAGGCGTCTCCGGATGTGTTGTTCCCAAAATACATCGTTAACAATAATGAATCACTGAAATATCCCTTGTCCGGGAAGACAGAGGTCTGGTCCAATTTGTTCTTTATGAACAATAAGTTTGCCAAGCTGGCCATCCCACGAGGCCGCGAAGCAATACACCCGACCAATGAAGTACCGGAGAACGGTTTTCGGGTGGTGATTGCGCGACCGGCAAAAAAGCATCAACCCATATCGAAGGGTGCGGCGATATCGCGGATACGCCTGTTCAAAGTTAACAACGAAGCTGCAATCAAGGCAAAGTTGGTATTGCCGCCAAAAGAATTGCCACAACGGTACATCTTTTGGCGTGAAGAAATGAGCGATAACGTCCTTGGTAAGGGGGTGGAAGCCAGTCAGTGGTATGAATACAAGATGCGCCTGATGGCCTTTCTCGGCATCAATACATTTTCCAAGGATCTCTTGGAGTTTGGCCATAACCAGGGTTGGGATAGCAATAAATACGGCTGGAAATGGCTGAATGCAAATAAAGATCCATCCCGCTGGAAACGGATTCTGGATAAAGCCGCCAAACATAATCTGACCGTCTTTCCTTATTATGAATATTGCGGCAGTATCGGGCCCAAAAGTCTGGGCGTCGAGAAACGCTGTAAAACCCTTACTGGTAAGAAGACATACACGCATATTACATGGTCAGAAAAAGGTAATGCAGATATTACGGACCCGGATACGGTTGCAGATCTGAAAAAAGTTCTGGAACTTACCATTGTTCGGCATAAGGATAAAGTGAACTTTCTCGGGGCCTGGCTGCGTCCACGTAACTCTGGTATTCCCATCAGCTTTTCAGATCGCTGCCTGGGGCTTTTTGCCAAAGAAGCGAACAATGGCAAGGCTACAAGTCGCGATGAACTAAAAACGAACAAAGCCTTGTACGGTAAATACTTGAAGTGGTGGTATAAAAAGCGAGCCGACTTTGTCAACACGATACAGCAGTGGCTGGCAAAAGAACTGGGTAAAGACGCCTACGTTCTATTTACCACGGATGCAGCAGAATCAGGTAAAGGCGTCGGAAACTTCGTGACCGATGATCCTGAAATCTGGAAAGGGAAATTAGGCAAAACAAAAGTCTTAGACGTTGATGATGTTGTGAAGAATAACATGCATTATAAGGCCCTGGTCTCACCCCGTTTTAACTGGGGTGGCTGGGAATGGCATCACTCGATACCTCACGCAGATCCCTGGAATTATAAAAATAGTAAATTCACAGGCATGTCCTACACCTATCACCGAATGTATTCGGTGTTGAGTGAAGAGGCCTTTAAACCCTATAAAAATCCAATGGGGCTGGCAATGGTTCGTCATCATTCTTTGAATGAGAATAATTTTGATATGATCCTTGGTTACCTCTGTGTTGATGTGGAAATGGCCGGTCCTTATTCGATGATGACTGAAGCGGTTGCTGTTGCAAAAGGTGATCCACGTTTTCTGGGTATTTTATCCGGGCATAATTATAACCGCGGCTTCCCGTATTATGTGCGACAGTTCAACAGTAATTTCCTGGCCTTGCCGGCTCTGGACAGTACCATCATCAGAAATGCCGCATCGGATAAAAAGGTATACCTGCGTGAAATTAAAACGGCAAAACATGGGACGTACTACGCCCTGGTGAATACCGGTTTTAAAGGCGTTAAAAATGTGACCATAAAACTTCCTGCTAAAGGAACAGCGACTGCCATTATTGCCGGCAAAACCCTGGAACGTAAAGATGGTGCCATCATAGTCAGTCTGTACCCGGGACAGTTACTCGCGATTCATGTGAAGTAATGGATTGTTTTTGAATAATGATTATTCAAAGCTGAGCTCATCTAGGGGAAGGGGCGGCTTAACTGTTTGTAGGGAAGGCGACTAAGGTTGCTGGTTCCAAGGCCCGACTACGAGGATTGAATCCTCCTCAGAGCCGATAAATAGATAGCAAAAGTCATTGATTTGTCAATCTGCTTTTTAAAAATACCGTATATATGCAAAATCCGGGCTTGACAGGTTCAATATACCGTATATATCTTAATACTATTAAGAAGGCGGGACATTATAAAGGGAGAATTCCAATTATTCAGGCTAGTAAATGAGAAACAACTTAATCATATCGACCTGCTAGCAACAGATTTTTTTGCTTTAGTAAAAATATAATTAAAAAGGTGAGGAACTCAACAAATTTGCACATGTCTATGTACTAGCGTAAGTAATTATTTTTAGAATACGCGGGTTTTTAAGGATCAGGAAACGTGGTGAAAAGGAACGCGTTTTTTAGCTATTTTTTTGAGATTTTCATGCCGTATTTTGAGCTAAGTCAGAATTGACAATAAGAGCATGTCGGTTATTGTCAGAGACTGCCAAAAAGCTATTGCAGAATCCGTATTTATGGACGTATAAACTGAATTTTAAAACAGCTAAGATAACGACAAAGGACATATACTAGTGAAAATATTTTTTCTAGCCCTATGCATTTTACCCTATTTTTTATTTGCGAATCTGGACGATGCCAAAAAGCAGTTTGCTGCTCAAGCATATGATAAAGTCGATGAGTCCATGAAGGACGAGTTAGCAAAGGAAAACCCAACACTTGAGGTATTAACACTTTCCAAAAATGCTGCAATGAAAAGTGGCCGTTATCTTACAGCCCATCGACGGGTGACTCAAATACTGAAGTTAACCGAGAATAAAAATATTGAGATGGTTTTTCTTGGGGCTCACCTGGCCGCTGAAACCGGCAACAAAAATCTGGCAAAATCACGTTATCAATTTTATCTTAAAAAGGCAAACGCTAAAAATGCTCAAACGAAACAATCCCTTCAATTTCTTATAAACAATGGTGCCTACCCCGACGCTTTCAGGCGCTTCATCAAGTCCTATGGAAATAAAGGGCATTTTGCTATGGCAAAGAAACAATTGGATCGTTTGGCTCAGGATGCGAATGGCGAGCAGGTCGTCCAGCTGGCAGAATTTATCTTACAAAACTTCACACTGGACCACCAGAATGAATTTATTCAGGGTAGACTTTGGCATTATGCAAACAACCTGAATTTAGGCAAAGCTCTGGACACTCGGTATCGCAAACCCCTGGCGATAATTCTGGCAAGCAAACCACTTAGTAGCTCTTTGGCC
>JABSQK010000372.1 GCA_013215875.1 Lentisphaeria bacterium | reverse complement strand
GCAGGGCATTTTCGTCCTGGGGAGATTTTTCTAAAACAGACTGGCAGCCTTGCTCAGCCTTTTCCAGCTGGTTTTTTTGCAAGCACTCGACTATTTTTTCTAATGAATTTGGCAATTTTCTTAAAAATGATAAACAGCTGTTAGATTAATCGAATCTGAATCTTGATCATCGTCATCAACATCTGCAGACCATCCAATAGCTATATCAATTTTTTCGCTTAGCAGATACGTGATATCAACTCCAGCAACTGCATACAAATCATCCATATCATCACCAGTATTAAACTCAAAAGTATAAGTGCCAAACAATGAAACATAAAGTGTCTCGCTCAACGACTTTGTTAAGTCTACGGTTGTTATAAACATTGAATTATCATCTTCTAGAATATCTGCGAAGGTCTTTTTATTGGCGCTGGCTGCAGCGATAGTTGTGACGATTTCGTAGCCATAACCCAACGATTTGCCATAACTTAGCATTAATGCCATGGCGTAGCGTTCATATTCCGCTGATAAGTCAACCAACGCAAGTTCGTCGTAAGCCTCTATTTCATTTATTGATGAACTAAGGTAAATGGAAGTAGACCAATTATCATTGATATGATAGGTTGCGATAATTTCGAACATTGCAATCTCTTGTTCATAATCCTGTCCGCCATCAACTTCGTATGATTGGTAAGTCACGCCAAATCCATACGTAATTTTATCTTCATAGTGCCCTGTAAGTAATGCTGAAGCAATTTGTTCTTCTCCATCACCAAGCAGTATACGGTCATAAATATCTGCATAGCTGGCATCAATCGTTAGCTCAGGATCATCAAATGCGCCTCCCATTTCGACATTCACCTTAATAAAGCGACGCTGCATTTTGTTAAATCTTAGTATACTTTTCACTGGGTAAGCAGTCATTTTCTTTGTACTTGTATCAGCCAATTTTTCTACAATAACTTCTTCCGGACAATCAAAGCCGGGTATACAGGCCATTAGAGGGTTTACAAAACACAATTGCAAAAACAGGGTGTATTCTAATAATTTTTTAGTCATTTTTCATTTCCTTCATAGTTATTTGTTCCCACGAAAACAGGCAAGCCTCAAATCTATTCTAAATTTAGAGCTAATCAATTAAATACATTAGATATTTCATAAATATTTAAGTATTAATACTTAAGTAAAAATGCACATTCTTATGGCTCTCGGTGATGATCTGTATGCTCACAATTACCAGACTAAGGCTTTAATTCCTTTGCCATGTTCATATCATCTTCAGCCTCTTTCTTCTTTCCCAAATTATATTGGGCAATGCTGCGATTATTATAGGCTTCGCTGCTCTGTGGATTTTTATAAATAAATTTCGTATAGTACTTAAATGCAAGTTCATAATTTTCATTTTTCAATGCTTGTGTCGCCTTTACCCAAAGCCATGAATTTGACCATGGACACCAGACAAATACTGTAATGCAAAATGCTATCAAAAGATTCAAACCGATCGTTGAGAGAACGCGGTACTTCGTTAATACAAAAGTTCCAGCGACTGCCAGGCCAAATAAAACACCGCCAAAGTGTGCCCCATTGGCAATATTCATAATACCAAACTGAGTTAGGACAATGCACAAAAACAACCAGGCTATAAAAAATTTGATTAGTCTGTCATCCAGAAGATTAAATGAACTGTACTTTTTTCTTGTTATGCACATAAAACCAAAATATGCATACACCACGCCCGATGCACCGATAGCAGGATGGTCACTGAAAGCCATGTGTATGGTAGAACAGGTCACAGCTGCTGTAAGACTAAAAATCAGGAATGGGATTTTACCGATAGCATGTTCCATTGGCGTTCCCAGGGTATAGAGCCAGTACATATTGAAAGCCAAATGAAGACCAGCAGTATGCACCATCGCTGAACTTATGAGCACCCAATATTCCCCCATTAGAATTTGAGCTGGTGATGAACTCACGTAGTTTATCCAATCTCCGGGAGCAAAGAGGTTTGCCAAAAAAATGCCAATGCAGATACAAATATATATCCGCGTTACCCACGCAGGCTTCTCTGTAGAAAATTCAAAATTTCGTGATCCCATAAGCTTATCTCATTAAAATTGTCGATTGCTAAACAATAATATCTAAGTTCAATCGTTCTTTATACAAGATAAACAATATATTTTTTGACATCCTGCTAAAGATTGCTAAGTTTGTAGAATATTTGAGGAAAAATATGATGAATTACTTTTTATGTTTTCTATTTTTGTGGCTGTCCGTATTTGCACAAGACCTGGTTGAGACAAAAGATGATAATAAGGTAAATGGACTTATAAGTAATATAACAGAGGACGAGTTCCATGTTACGACAAAGTCTGGAGCAGTTGTAAAAATTCATAAAAGAGATATCAAATCTGTTTACATTAGTGGTCGTAAGATTCCCTTTAGTTACAAATCGGCTGATACAAGCACGGAAACCGAAGCGAAGAAGACCGAAACTAAAACCAAAAAGAAAAAGAAAACACGTCCTCAAAAACCACGACCGATCAAGAAAACAGTGAAGCCCAAAAGGTCTAGAAGGCCTACTGGCAAACAGCCTAGCCTTTCAGGCGGTAGTCTG
>JABSQK010000371.1 GCA_013215875.1 Lentisphaeria bacterium | reverse complement strand
TCATTACCCCATTTGATCAGTTCACAGAAGGCTTTTTCACCCCCCAGTCGCGGTTCAATGGGGAAACGGCTTGGCCACATCCCATCATGCCCCCTAGGGTTCCAGCCCACGCTTTGGGTCAAAATTTGATCAACACCTGCTGCCTTTAATTTTTGCAAATTACTGCGGGCTTCATCAAAAGTCAAAGTGGAGATAAAGGGCTCTTTACTAGAGAGGTCGTTTTTCTCTCCAGCCATCATCCCCATTGGCTGCATACCGTGAAACATTTTCATAATATAGGCACCCAGCATATAGTCGACTTCGGGAGACTCTTCCCTTCTCTGATTAAGAGTGGGTTTTCCCAGGTCATCCATTACATGACGGCGTAAGCGCTTTGCGGTAAAATGGACAATATCATCCGGTTGGGCAAAGGGGATGTAGCGAAATTGACGAGTTCCCCAAAAGAGCGGATCAGGCCAGTATTGACGAAGGTTAAATGCAAAGGACGCTGACCCTGAACCTTCTCCGTCCGTCTCCACATGGCATGCAGTTTCTGTGGCTCCCTGACTAGCCAAAATCATTAAGCCCCCTGCTCCATCTTCCACCGCACAAACCGGAAGCGTGGGCAGTAATTCCCAACGACTTTGTTCTCCGTAAATCATAAAATCATCTTTAACTAATGGTTTATCCGCTGGAGAGAAAAGCACGCCACTATACATGGGGATAAACACAGAACCCTGAGCAGACACTCGAGTCAGTTCCGGAAGGGAATGGACTGAGAAGAGACGATAAAAGTTATCTTTTAATTCATAAAGTTCAACGTAAGGCATCTCTACCACTAATTCGTTGTTCTCTATAATGAGGTATAGCGAGAATACAATGTCATAATCACTCAGACGCAAACTAACATGAATACCTAATGCGTTCTCTTCAAAAGTAATGATCTCAAACTCACAGACCGTGCGGATTCTCCGTTCCATTTTATCATAAACCTTGGCCAGCGCCAATGGAGAAGGGCCCCAAGTTTGCTGAGTCCGTTGATCTTTTAAGCTTACTTGAATATCACTTTCACCCTTTTGTATTTCTAGTTGTAGGTGCTCACTGTTTAACTTGATATCATTCATGATAAATCCTCATAATTACAATTAAGTATTTTCTTGATAAATAAATATTTTCACGTCTGGAGTGTGCTTCAATTCAACAGAGAATTTCCGAGAAGCTTCGCTGCCCTCGACACACAAGGCCTCGTCATCAAAAATAGAATTGAATTGATAATTTGTATTTTGCTCCAACCCTCTGAGAGAAAACTCGGCACGGTCGTAGGGAGCGTTCGGTCGACGAAAGAAAGCCACCAAGCCCTGTTTCAAGTCGTGGCGATGAAACTGCACAGCGTACCAGCTTTCTTTACTGAGTGACCATTCACTTAAGGGGTAAAAATCTCCCTGAGTGAGATGTCGGATCTCTTTAAACTTCTCAATCCACTGTTTGGACAACTTGGTATTGATGTCGGGATGACTCAAATCTGCACCAATACAGGGAGCACCACCAATGAATGAAAAGAACTGATATCGGTTTTGAGGGCTATCTTCTTTGGGGCAATTTTTTAGCTGAAGTACCGTATTATGCCATTGGGGTAGAAGGTAATGATTAAACCCAGATATATGAGCCTGCATCGGCTCAGGTGTTCCGCACATCATATCGGTAGCAAAGTATCCGTGATTACGACTGATACTTTCGATATCGATTCTACGTCCACCGCTAGCACAACCCTCTATAATTACATCAGGGTGACGCTGGTGTATTTCCTCATAAATGCGATATAACCCTTCTATATAGCGAATTTCATTGATGCCCTGTCGGTCATTAGCATCGGCATTGCGCCAGATCTCTAAAGGGTCCATATTAAAATCGTGACGAAACCATTTCATCCCTTTTGCTGCATATTGATCTACTAGGTCAATAACCCAGTCCTGCACTTCCTTTAATCCCAAATTAACCAGAAAACTGGTGTGGCTGACATCGACAGTGGCTGCCATCTTGGTGTGTTCACACCCTGCGCCTAGCAACCACTCGGGGTGCTGTATAGCTAATTTTGAACCGGCTGAAGCTCGTTCAAACTCAAACCACACACCGTATTTAATGTCGCATGCCTTGGCATGCGTTTCCAAGGGTTCAAAACCATTTGGAAAAGAAGACTTTCTGGGTTCCTCCCAGCTACCAACGCCATCCCACCAGTAGGGGTTAGCACAATCGTACCAACCAGCATCAATCACCATGTATTCCAATCCTGATTTAGCTGCCATACTGATACATTCCATTTGGTTTGCCTCATCGACACCATACCCACAGTCAAAGCTGAACCATGAGTTATACCATGTCATGGGCAGCATCGCTTCACCATCCAATGCTAAACATTTATGTTTTTTTAAATACCTTCTCCACTGGTTGTACGATTCTTCAATATCCCCTTCCCATTTCATCATCACGATACTGGGAGTGCGAATTGTTTCCTCTTCCTTCAGACTTAAACGGGTTTTTTCCATCCCCGCTCTGATGCGCAGCTCCCCTTCTTTTACCATATCCAAAAGGAGATGCCACTGCCCCGACCAACCTATGGCTATAATAACACCTGAACGTGGGCCTGTTTGCAAATTACAAAATGGCATATGGTGATTGCTGGAGCGTCCACCCCGGGTTTTCAGCTGAAAGGAATCTTTACCTCCACGACCAATTTTTACTGATTGTGGACGATAATCCTCTTCTCCAGCCGCACTGCCCATCATATAATGTAAAATGTAATCGGTGTTCTCAGTTCCTGAAGGATCGTAGCCATCATAAAAAGGGCAGGAGGGGGTCTTACTGGTCAAAATAGTATCCAAAGGATAGATTTCTGAAATCAGAGGAGATTTACAGGTATCTGTATTACTTATATGCAACACCGATTCTGTAGAATTATATTCGGGGTCATGACTCGTATTCACTTTAATTTCAAGACCGTTTTCCTGATCGATATAATCTATCGTTCCAACATTTACACTCGTTTTTTGAGAGATTGTCAGCAGTTCATTCGTTAAAACCTTCTGATGACATTGATAACTGAAAGGGTGATTGAGCTTCATAACAGGTTTATTCCTATTTGGATACTAATAAATTAACGAAATACCAGGAAATAGGAAAATCAAACATTGATACTTACCCCCTTGCTTACTGATTGCGGAAGGTAATCAGCTTATCAAAGAAGCTGTCATAACTGTACTTGGGACGCGTACCATCTGTTGTCATTCCATGTCCCAGCATGAGCGTTGAAGCGGCCCCTTTAAAGTGTTTCCGATTGAGAGTCGCGAGCAAACTCCAGTTTTTGCTGTCATTACTGGAATAAAATTCTATTTCATCAGCTTGCTGAACGATCTTTAAGTAGTTTAGAGTCGATGGTTTATCACCATGCTTATTTAAAATAACCTTTCCATCAACGATTGCCCGACAATGAAAACGCTTCTGGGTATGTGCGGGGCCGACTTCAAAGGCAGAAAAGTGTAGCGAGTTGCCATTCGGCCAGATCAGATTCAATGATGGTCCATAGTTATACGAATACAGACCGGGAATAAACGTTGGTGGCTGAAACGCGGCTGGTTCTCTTATTTCAACTTGGACAGAACAGTTATCCTGATTAAAGGGCATTGAAACGTTTGCACAAATGGCCTGACTGGTCCGTATTTTTAATTTACCGGATTGAATTGAAAAGGCAGGACTTGATACACTACGATCCACAGTCGCTAGTTCGATATATGGTGACGTAAATGTCTTCCATCTGTCGAGATCAAGTTTTGTGAAATCATCACAAAGCGACTGAATCCATTTCTTTTTGGGCGGTAGTATCGCCTTATCATAATCTGGAGCCAGCGGTTTATATGTATCCGGACTTGCAACAATGATATACTGGTAGTTATGGCGACCAACATAGATATTACGGATGCTGTCTGTTGTAAATGCCTGTTGCGATCCTTCACGTTCATCAACTGCAATAAGATCGCCTGTCAGTCCTAGCTTTTTCAAATCCAGTTTTACATCAATTTCTTTTGCTTTGTCATCAAAGTTGCTAATCAAGATTCGCACACGTCCAGAACGTTTCCACAGTGTTAAATAGACATTGTCAGCATTCTTAATGACCGTCGCAGGAAAATCCTCTGACCAGTAGGGAATATATTTCACATCTTTTTCATATCGTCCAAATTCATGGTACGGTTTCCAGCCCATTGACATATATTTATTTTCAAGGTCAAACATCCCCAAGACCGCATGGGTAGGCTCAATCCCCCAACTGTAAAGGTATTGTGGGATGGTACCCCATTGTTGCCCCATCGAGATACGCATGTTTGTCAGGCCTGTTGGATTCACCCAACGATCTACAAAATCCGGATTTTTCATGTTTTTATTTGGATAGCCGCCGTTTTCCCCATCCATCCAGAAGTCGCAGAAACCAAGATAACCGGGATTTGGCGTGTCGGTAATATGTGCTTTTAGGACGGGCGCAGCTCCCCAGGAGAGAAATAGAATCCGGAGGCGTTTCATCTGTTCCCGGTAAGACATCACCGTATAGCCAGGGCGTAATTGATTAGTGTCATCAATATACGCTGTGTTATTCAACAGATTAATGGATGGGCCGGGGAACGTATTATCAAAGTACAGACCGTCCATACTGGCTTCATCATGCCACTTTTGATAAGCCCAGAGTTCGAAATCCTGATGAGCTTTATTCTGCATTTTCATCCAGATACTATCGCAATACCATTCTGCAGAGAAATCTTTGATCATCTGACCATAAAGCGGATCCGCTTTGTCTATTCGGTCTGAACTCATGCAGGCATACTTCCACCAGCGGTTTTCTTCTTTTGCCTGTTTCGTCCGGTACCATGGTCCGTTACTCGGCAGTTTACCTTCTCTATAGGCATCAAAGCTTTTGCTGGTAATGACGGCTTCATCAAAATGTCCCCATCCGTACCATTCAATGGTTTTCCAGCTACCACCTTTGGGGCGCGGCCGTACGGGTGTCGCTTGCAGTGAAAAGACGGTGTCGATTGCGTTTGTTAATACACCCTTTTTATTTAATAGATGCATTCGAAAAATAGTCTTGCCGTCTCTGCGAATCACATCCAGGGAGGGTTTATCAAATGTGATTTGCCAGCTGCGGTCGTTGTCGCACATCCAGGACAGCCCGCGGTCTTCATCACCCAACCAGGCAATCGGCAGGAAGTTCCCCTTGATGACCCCATTTTTCGCGGCGCTTTTCGAATCCCACAGTACGCCATCCCCTTTACCGGCGAAGTCCGCAAATGTTTTATTCGTTCGCATGCTTTCACCCACACTGTGGAAGAGGTTGGCGTATTTATCTGGTAACGGCATCTCAACAGTGATCGAATCAAAGGCGACCTTCGTTTTGGGTGTCAGTTTAAGATTAATTTTATAAAATCCGTCAAACTCCAGTGTCCCTCTCACTTCCGCCTTTAATACGGATGAGTCTGCACTCCCAACGATGACCGCTTCATTTTTATTGTGACTGATGATTTTGCTTTTTCCATAGGTCCAGCTAACAGCTTTATTATTAACAATAGCATTGATACTTACCGGCTCAGCAAGTACATCGCGCGTTCCTGGGCCGCGTGTCGGGTTCTGCTGATATGTAGCAATGGTCTTTGGAAGCCCTAGGCCTGTGAATGTGTATGTGCGGCCGATCACCTCGACAGTATCTCCTTTAACTTTGATCGGTACCCATGGTTCTGGTGGTGTATCGCTGTACCCAAGTTTATTGTTTTCCCATTCATAGACTTTACGGGTTAATTTAATGTCCTCTTTTTGCCCTAAGGATTTTCCAGTTTTCTGATTAATCATATTGAATTTAACGGTGTACTGTCCCGCGGTTAATTTGCCGACATCTAGAATACCAGACGCAAAGTCAAGAGAAAATTTTCTTAGAATTGTTTTACCTAATACTTTTTTTGATCCCTCTCTGTACGCTGTCACCTCAACAGTGACATCTGATTTGTTTCCCTGATAATCAATGATATCTGCTGTGACTCCGATCTTTCCGTAACTGGGTGCCATTTTTGCGGATGCCAATAAAGGCTTCGCTTCCGCTTTTGGATAAAGAGGTTTTGCTGTCAGGTTTGTTGTGAATGGAAGTTCACGATAAAATAAAATCGAGCCGTCCGCTTTAGTGATCTCGTAGTATGCAATGCCTTTGGCATTCTTCGCTAGAACATGGTCAATCTTTACCTCAACAAGACCATTGGCGGGAAGCTTTACCTTCGTTTTTTTCTCAAAAAGAACCTTGCGTGTTTTATCCTTTTGTAGTTTAGAGTCGGCAATTTTTAGATGAACCGAATATGTTCCGGCTTTCCCCATGCCTTTCAATTTCAAATGCGGTGTAAAACGATTGTTCTCAAAATCACCAAAAGACAACCACTGTGCCGCAGGGGCAGTGGCATCGAAAACGATTTTTACCGCATTCCCGTTTTGAATTGTATGATACGCCATCGTGTAACTGTGGACACCATTCGGGCCCGTTCCACCATCACGCCCCATATCCATGTCAAAATACTCGCCATCAGTGGTCTTTATTATGTTGATATCTTTGAAGGTTGTGGAAATCTCAGAGTACCAGTGTCCAGGAATGACCTGATTGGCAAATAACCAGGGCTTTGTAAATTCTGCGACATAAGTAACCCCAACTTCCGGTCTGCTCAAGGCATCATACACACAGTTTCGTGCATTGCCGATAAATTGTATATACTGAAGGAGTTCACCGTCAGGGAGGTGAGGTAAGAAGAAAAGCTCAACCGCATTTCCCATTGCGATACCACTGTTATCAGGAATGGCACCGCGTAGGGTCGGGCGTTCGCCGTCTTTCAAGGGATTATCATACAGAACGAACAAACGGTCCTTGCTGCGTTTTAAATAAATGGTGGGTGATTGAGGTCGCGGCGATGCTCCCCAACCTTTGAACGATCCACTTAAAATCACCGCATCATCATATGCCTTGGCATCCAGCATGCCATCAACTTTCGGAATGATTTTAGACAGAGGGAGTGTGATGATCTGTTTTTTGGATGCCTTCTCAAAGGCAAACACATTTGGTAGTAATACGCTGAGAAAAATTAAAGTCGCAAGAGTCGAAAAAGGTTTTGTCATGGTTAAATCTCCGTTTTGATTATGATTAATTTTAAAATGTAGGATATTTACAAGCCCTTATTTGAATCCCAAAATGGCCGGTCACTGTAAAGGTTGTCCCACTCCCACCACGTTCCCTCACTATAAGCAAAAGACATTAGGCTATTGTGTGAAACCCAGTGAACACTGCCATCATAGTGGCCCGTATTTATCCCCTTTAGTTTATGGCAAGTTCCTGCACCGAATTCCATACCGGTATATATTCCTGCTGAGTCCAGATCAAAGACATCTGATAAGATGACTGGACGCTCTTTAAAGTAACTCGTTTCAGAAAACCTGTGAGACGTTGCTTGGGGGTTCGTGGACAATGCCGCTTCATCACTGTTGAAAACAGTCGGGAAACCCCGCCACACGTAATTATTTCCAGTGGAGCTGAAAGGCATACCAGATGCAACATCCTCAACCATATTGAAAAACCAACCTGGTATGGCAGCTGTACGACCATCAACATCATAGCCCGGGCAAAGTAGCAGTTTAACAGCATCATTGGAGACATAACTCTGATCATAAAGCAAGCCGAGGTTGCAAGGTGGATAACTGGGGTCTTCTTCATCCTTGATTAGAAATGTTGAGATCTTGTTCATCGCCGGCATATATCCGTCTAAATCGTTGGCATACATGTGAATCGCTAGCAATAACTGCTTTTGGTTACTGGCACAAGGTGCGCGCTTGGCCATTGCTTTTGCTTTAGCCAGGGCCGGCAGCAGCATTGCGGCGAGTATTGCGATAATGGCGATAACAACTAACAACTCGATCAGAGTGAAGTAGGTTGGCCGTGAATGTATGGGGCTCTTAGGGTGTGTCTTTCTACTAGTCATAATCTCAGGCTCCATTTTTTATTATATCATTTACAATAGCGATAAAAGCAGAATATGGAATGGATAGGGCTATTCATTATATGTCTGAAATTATTTAATTGAAATATGATAAAAAAATATAACGTGTTATCAGTAAACTAATTAGCTAAGAATAGAAGGAGAGCTATCCTTATACAGTTTTACTTCTGTCGATATGCGGAGGGGCTCATTCCATAGAGTTTTTTAAATCGTTTACTATAATGAAACTGGTCTTTATAACCGACTCGATCCGCTATTTCATTAATCGTTAAATCTGTCACAAGAAGCAGCTCTAAGGATTTTTGAAGGCGCAAACGTTGCACATATTCTAATGGAGGCATGCCAACCGTTTCTTTGAAAACCAAATAAAAGCGTGGAACAGACAAGTACACTGTTTTCGCTAAATCCTCAACAGTAACATTTGTATCATAATGATCTTCTAGATATGACAATGTGGGTGCTAAGCGTTGGCTCCGAAGTAGAATCTCGTTGGCGTTGGCCTTAACTTGAGAATTATCCAGAATGATCTTCAACAGCTCATACCCCAGTTTTTTGCGGTCGACGACACCAGACAAGTTGACGTCATCTGAAATACTGGTTTTGCCGATTTGTTCACAAAGCTCCCCTATCCGCTGGCTGGTAGTACCGGATAATGTTTCATTAAAGTCTATCAGGGACAGGAAATCCGTGTTTTCCAAAACAAGAAACTGAT
>JABSQK010000370.1 GCA_013215875.1 Lentisphaeria bacterium | reverse complement strand
ATGAATCAATTGCTATTTTTGATATTGATCAAACAGCCGGAACACTATCGAACTTGCGCACAGTTGATAGTGGTGGTGAACATCCAAGAAACTTCGCCCTCAGCCCGGACAACAATTTTCTGTTCTCCGCAAATGTCTTTACCAATACTGTGAAGCGCTTTTCAAGAAATTCGGAAACTGGAGATCTTGAACAGGTTCTTGATATTCTCAATATCCAACAACCCATGTGCTTAAAGTTTTTTAGCTGTTAATATATGTATTTTGGAGTAAATAATTAATTTTCGAACAATTAGTTTTTCTATTGGCAGCATCTTAATATTGACGGGTATCGCTATTGGTATCATCCAGGGCTTTAATCAAAATTCCTTTATACTCATTTTTGCTTGTGCCGGGCTTGGTTCTTGTTTAGTGGCACTGAATGTTTCCGGTTTCTTTGGCAATATCATCGGTAGTATGTTCTATTCGTCAAATACAGGTAAATCAGTCGAACAGTTCAGTCGTGTTGATTCACTGATCGCTAAAACAGATTACGAGCAGGCGGCTAAAGAGCTTTGGGATTACATAAAAACCCATCCGGAATCACTACCTGCCAAAAGTAAAATGATCCGCTTGCTCTATGAAAAAATGTCGCGATTAGATGAAGCCCTGGATCTCTCCCTGGCAGAATTAAATAAAGAAATAACTGATGAACATGAAGCAATTATTGATATAGCAGTTGATATCTTGTTGGAACAAAACCGTAATGATGAGGCAATTTCATTGGTCAATAAAGCGGCCAAAGCCCTTGATGGTTCTGTCGTAGGGCGAAAGCTTACAACACGACTCAGATCACTTCTCTAAACTAAAACATTAATAAAGATTGTGAAACCCTCTTCGCTCTTTTCCGTGGACTTTCTTTGAAATTGCCTTATGCTATTAGGTAGCTAATTAGTCTTAGGAAATTAAATGAGTAAACGTATATATCAGTTATTTCTAAGGATGCAGGAAAAACAAGCATCTGACCTTTTCTTAACCTGTGGTAAAAAATCATTCTATCGCGTATTTAACGATCTTGTACATGAAGAGGATGAAGATGAAATCACTGATACAGAATTCATTGAATTTTTTAATGATTACCTTCCGGCAAATACACAAGATAAATTGATTCTAGAACGAGACCTTGATATTGGTATTTCAATTAATGAAGGTGAGCGATACCGGCTAAATCTATATTTTCAAAAAGGCCGTATGGCTATGGTCGTCAGACGGGTGCCACTTGGAAATCTTGATTTGGATAAACTCACTCTACCTGCTGAAACACTGAAAAATTTCTGCAATTCAGCCCGTGGACTTTTATTGATCACCGGTGCGACAGGCAGTGGTAAATCATCTACGATGGCAGCAATGCTCAATTACATAAATGAAACAACTTCGAAGCATATAATTACGATTGAAGATCCTATTGAATTCATTCATAAAGAAAAGAAATGTGTCATTACGCAACGTGAAGTCGGCAGTGATACCTTGAATTTTGAAAATGCCCTGAAACATGTCGTGCGCCAAAGTCCTGATATTATCTTCATTGGTGAGATGCGCGATATGGAAACGATTCAAACGGCCATCTCTGCGGCCATGACCGGGCACCTCGTCATCAGTACTATGCATACTGTTGACCCATCGCAAACTCTGGAACGAATTATTAACTTTTTTCCGGATCATCAGCGCGACCAAATTGCCCTGGATTTTGGTATGTCATTAGTTGGGGTAATTTCACAGCGCCTTATTCAGATGAAAGACCAGGCTGGATTGATTCCGGCATTTGAAATTCTCGCTGGAACTGCGCTTGTACGCCGGATGATTACATCTCGGCATCTGGAAGAAATACCGGACTTAATAAAATCTGGAACAAATGACGGAATGGTTACTTTCACCCGGTCACTTGTTGAACTTGTGAAAGATGGAAAAATCAACATTGAAGTAGCAGCAGCGGCTTCCACAAATCGTGAAGAATTTTTGTTAGCAGCACAGGGAATGGAAACGGGTATTGATTCACTCCGCGAGCTTGAGTCACTGGAAACTGACCGCAAGTTAAATATGAAATCATTATTAAAAGCTGCAGTCAAACACGGTGCGAGTGATCTTCTTATCACTGTAAACAAAGCGCCGCTTCTCCGTATAGATGGTGTACTCCAGGAACTGAATTTACCCACTCTCAAAGCATCGGATACCCAACGACTCATCTTCAGTGTGCTCAATCCCAACCAAAGGGCAACATTTGAAATGGAGCGTGAAATCGATTTTGCCCTCAGTGTGCATACGATGGACGAAAATATATCCACAGAACTCGTTGGGCACCGTTTTCGGGTGAATGGATTTTATCAAAAAGGTAATGTCTCTGGCGCTTTCCGTGTTATTCCGCGAATAATTCCAACCGCTAAAGAAATTGGAGTCCCACCTATCATTATGAAATTGGCAAACAGGATGCAGGGATTGATCCTGGTTACAGGTCCGACCGGTCATGGTAAATCCACGACGCAGGCCTGTCTTATCGATGAAATAAACCGGACACGATCCTGCCATATTATTACCGTGGAAGATCCTATTGAATATGTGCACACGGGTCAAAAAGCAGTCATTGAACAACGGGAAGTTTTGGCCGATACTCTGAGCTTTAACAATGCTTTAAAATATGTCTTGCGACAGGACCCCGATGTGATTCTGATTGGTGAAATGCGCGATAGCGAAACAATTAGTGCTGCGTTAACGGCCTCTGAAACCGGTCATCTGGTAATTGCCACACTGCATACAAATGATTGTTCACAAACTGTCGACCGCATCATTGACTCCTTTCCACCGCATCAGCAAAACCAGGTGCGTTCACAATTAGCCAGTTGTCTAAACGGCGTCATTGCCCAGCGTCTACTACCACGTATGGATGGTAATGGCCGCGTCGCATGTTTTGAAATTATGCTTGGAACGACTGCAATTCGTTCGCTTATACGTGATAATAGAACACATCAAGTATTGGCAACAATCGAAACGTCTGCGAAAGACGGTATGGTCACCATGGATCATGCGCTCAAAGAGCTTTACTCTAAAAATATCATAAGCCGACAGGTTGTGCAATCCATCGCATTAGATCCCACGATTGTTTAATGAATTTCATACGCTTTTAAGACCCACTCAATGAATAAACTTTACTATATAGCCGACCCTATGTGCTCCTGGTGCTGGGCCTTTTCTGAAATTCTTACAAAGGTTCGCGACCATTACAAAAACTCTGTCGAGTTCCAATATGTCATGGGTGGCTTGGCTCCGGATAGCGAGGAGTTGATGGATGAAGAAACAATCGACTATATAAAAAGCCACTGGCGAACGATTGAAGAACGAACAGGTGCAGATTTTAATTGGGATTTTTGGGATCTCTGTAAGCCCCGCCGCTCAACCTATCTGGCCTGCCGGGCAGTGATTGCCGCCGCCAATCAAGATTCTCAAGATGATATGTTTTATGGAATTCAATATGCCTATTACCAGCAGGCGCGAAATCCTTCGGATCTATTAACCTTATTGCAACTTGCCGAAGGTTTGGGCATGGAGCGCCAACAATTCGCCCACGATATACAATCTCCAGCTGTGGAAGCAAAATTGCAGGCGCATTTCGAAACCCGCCGGGAGCTCAAAATATACAGCTTTCCAAGTCTGATTCTTGAAACAGAAAATGGTCGATTCTCATTATCAGAAGGGTATTCGGATTGGCAATCGATTGAACGCAATATCCTTACTGGATAATCAGCAGAAAAACCTCGCGGTAAATTCTCACTTTAAACAGTCGATAAATAATCACTATGGAAACAATGAACATATTTGCCAAGAGTAGAATAATTTCTGTAGAATTGGATAGTGAACTGGTCGATATTGAGAGACTCATGGTACGGCGCAAAGTCGGGCATATTCCGGTGCTCTCAGAGAATGTTCTCAAGGGAATCATTAGCGATAGCGATATCAAGCGCCACAAAAGTAGACTCGCAGGAACGGATCTATCAAATCAAAGAGAAGAGGCGACGCTAAAATTAAAAGCACATCAGATAATGACGCGCGATTTGATCACTATTAATCTGTCTCAACCCGTAGAAGATGCGGTTGATTTAATTTTGAAACACGATATTCATTGTCTGCTTATTGTCGATGACGATGAACAACTCAAGGGAATTGTTACGTATAGTGACTTGCTTAGATTTATGAAAAAGATTCTCAAGCGGATCAAAGTTGAAGAAGATCTTTCACTTCAAGAGTAGAATCACTGATATAGGCTTCACCATATCGTGCATCAATTAATGACCCGTAGTAGGCAGCACGAGAACGCATTTTATAATCAAATTGTTCAGACCCTACTATGGTATCTTTTGCATCTTCTCCGGGAACAAAAAACTGACTTTTATATGCCTGCACTGCCAGCATTCGTTTTTCAAAATGCTCGCTTACATCTATGATAAAGCTGGGTTGCTGATCGTGGTATTCCAAATGAAAAATTAATTTTTCCGGGCGATGCGGCGCATGATCGGATGGGAATTTTCCTGCGCCTGAAAAGAAATGACAACTGCGTGCTAGCAGGTGAAGTGCGCTGTGGTCCGGGTGACGACAATCCGTCCATGGGGCAACTAGGAGCGTCGCCTGAGTTTTGCGAATTTCGTTTACAAGCAATAGTTGAGATTCCCGGTCGTCCGTAAGCTGACCATCTACCAATTTTAGATTTATTCGGTAATCAATATCGAGAATCTTGCTGGCTGCAGCACTTTCTTTATAACGTTCTTCAACGGTACCATGGGTAGCCGCCTCACCTTCTGTACAGTCAATAATACCCACGGTATAACCTTGCGATTTTAATTTGGCAATTGTGCCTCCGCAGAAAAGTTCGGCGTCGTCGGGGTGTGCAGCTAAAAATAATGCATCCACTTTCATAATAAAATTAGTTTGTCTCTACCAGGATTTTTTCTGCAACACTGCCACTAACTGTTAAGCTTAAGTCACCCAGCTTTATCTCAATGGCATCTGCTACTTTATTGTTTGATTCAATAAGAATTTCATTTCCTGGAACCAGACCCTTTGAATCTACAAACTGGAGAAATTCGGGATTTTGGTCCATAATTCGAGCGATTTTTGCAGAGACGCCCGCCATACAATTTGCCAGACTTTTTAAGATACGTGGTTCTATCTCGCCATCGGCACTGGGAATTGGATCTCCATGGGGATCAAATCTTGGCCTGCCGAGGAATTTGTCTATGCGATCTAACAATTTATCGGATATGACATGCTCAAGTTGTTCGGCTTCCTCATGTACCTCAGACCAGTCATATGACAATGTTTTAACTAAAAAGACTTCGATCAAGCGATGGCGACGCAATACATGCAGAGCGAGTTGTTCACCGCCAGGGGTTAATTTACAGCCATTTCTGCTTTGATAATCCACCAGGCCAGCATCGGATAATGTCTTTATCATCGATGTTGCAGTACCGGGTGATACATTCATCTCATCAGATAATGCACCATTTGATACCAACTGGTCCGGATTTTTTTGCTCCATCTTGTAGATGGTTTTCAAATAGTTTTCTACAGTTGTGCTAGCCATATTGAATGCTTGTCCTTAGATATTTTGATCGACTCTACAATACGCCCGGATAGGGTATACGCAACAATGGCATAGGATATGCGCCTCTGTATCCCAAAAAATGGGCATAATATGAAACTGGGCTGCATATTAGTAAATTACAATAATGGCAGTGGTACGCGACTCTTTGACTTTAGCCGTGGGCCAAGTGAAGAACCTGCTGTTCCAAATGACTTTCTATCGCTCTGCCTCGATAGTTATTTTAACAGTATCTGGATGGATAATCATTTTATTATTGTTGATGATGGAAGCACCGACAACAACATGGAAATTATTAATAGCTATAAGGACCGTGTAAGCGAGATCATTGTGAATGGTTCCAATATTGGTCTCGCTCCATCCATGCAAATGGCAGCGAGTCGTCTCATTGATGCAGGTTGCGATGCAATTTGCCGCTTCGATGCAGATATCGAATTTTTAACTGCGGGCTGGGATTTCCGTTTTATGAAACACTTTGCAGAGTATCCCACCAGCGCAGCGATTGGTGGCTGTCAAATCTTGCCGCACGGTGCCATTTGGTCGATGGGCGACATGATCATTCATCCACGCGGCTATACACATATAATGATGGATTCACCCGGACGCAATGTTTTTGAAACCTCGGTTTTCTTAAATGAGAATTTAATCCTGGGCAATATTGAATGCGATTCTGTGATGGGTTGCTTAGCGGCATTTCGCAGTAGCGCATACCAGCAAGTAGGCGGTTTGCGCAAGGAATTTGAAATTGTCCGCGGCCAGACTGAAGATCTTAATTTACGCTTTTTGCTGGAGGGCTATCAGTGCATGGCACTTGGTGGTGTTGCCTTTATTCACAGACACTCAGAGCATGCACCTAAAACCGCCATTACGGATAAGACTGCCAATCAGTCACTTCAAGTATGGCGGGATGTATGGGGATGGGATAAAATAAAACCTGACTTAAATGCCATATATGAGCAATGGAAAGGTACCCGTTTAACACGCCACCTCGTGGTAGACAAAGAAGGCGCCGTTAGTTATATCGGCCCCTAGAACTCCTGGGAACGCTGAGCCCCAGCTCGGCATTTAAGATGTAAGCAACTTTACGCTCCAGCTCGGCATCAACTCCCCTCACATTATTAGGATTGTGTAGATTTTTATCCGCAGATAAACGCAGATGTTGCTCATCGTATTCACATAGAAATGTATCATTAGGATTGTGTAGTTTTTTGTCCACGAATTACACTAATTTACACTAATTTTTTATTTCTTTTACAGTCGTACGGTTGAGTAATATAAACTCTTTTAATAATTCGTGTTCATTCGTGAAATTCGTGGACAAACTTCTTTTCTTT
>JABSQK010000037.1 GCA_013215875.1 Lentisphaeria bacterium | reverse complement strand
GTACAGATAATGATACGGCCTCTGTGGTGTTTCATTTCATTCAGTGAATTCACCAGTATTTCAAATGAGTCTGCCGCTCCCGGTTTCAAACCCGCGAGCACAGAAAATATTAAATCGAGCTGGGTATTTCTTGCACGCGGTGGTAAGTGGTGCATATCATCTGCATCGTAGACAAGCAGGCCCACCTGGTCTTGTTGCTGTATATGAATACCTGCAATTGCAGCCATGAGGTTTGCGGAATATTCGAGCTTGCTTATTGAGTCTTCCCAGCGCCATGCCATAGACGCAGTTGCATCCATCAGCAATAATATTTCCAGACTGGTTTCTGCTTCGAAGCGTTTGACATAAAGTTTTTCCGTTCTGGCATATAGTCGCCAGTCGAGTAAGCGCAAATCATCGCCTTCCACATAGGGTTTATAATCACTGAATTCTGAACTAAAACCCTTACGTCTGCTTTTACGCCCGCCTTGTTTCAAGCCATCAACAATGACTTTCGAAATTATATCAATGCGCCCTAACTGGCGCAGTAATTCCGGGTCGAATTTCTTTTCATCTATATAATAATCATTCATGGCAATAGTGCATTGTAGAGGATATTGACAGACAAGGCAAAAGCGCTTTTCTCTTTGTATGCTACAATCGATTCCTGGGCGCCATTTGACAGATCCGAACTTAAATCGATAGGCGAATAGACGACGACCCATTTATTATTGCGCCGTATGCCCAATAAATCCTGGTATCTTTTGCCATATTTCTTTATATAGGCGCGCGTTGCAGAAAGCGGCAGCTTGGAAATCTTAATCGGATAATTGTAGAGTTTATCAGTACGGGGAATTTTAATCAGTTTATCGTTAGGTAAAATCCGTTTGAGTTGAATTTTTATATCCTTATCGAATTCCTTATTTGAACATGCTGCAGTAATAAAAATGCGTCCGTGGTTTTGTATATAGGTCTGCAAATTTATATGGTCTTCCGCCTTAAGATTTGTTTTCTGACTCCCTGTTATAAATAAAATGGCCGATTGAAATAAATCATTTGATGAAGGCTGCACATAGACTTCTGCATCATAATAGGGCAGCTTGGAATTCTTTTTCATTATCGACTGCAAAGTTATAAAATAGTTTGGCGAGGATAGCCAATTACCATTGTGGCGTAAACGAGCAAATGCCTGCTCGATGCCTATTGTGGATTTAGCGGCCTTGTGCTTTAATTGATCGGCACTTAAAATTTTCTTTGTTTTGGTAATTTTCAATTCCACTTTATCGAGTTTTTTTGTCGCTCGTCGATTTTGCAAAGACCAGGCGATTAAATTATCGCTTACCTTTCTGGCCCGCTTTAAATCCATTTGGGCATCGACATCGCCATTCAAGGCGTTGGATATATTCGCCATTAAAATAATAATGTTATATTGTTTGCAACCCGCTCTGAATTCCAGAGCTTTGATATCCTTTAGTTTGAGTTTGTGTTTTGACTGCATGAGCGGATGTGCATCACTTATAGGAACAAATTTGGGTTTTAGCTCTGGGTCAAATCGTTTGAGCATTTCACGTTTAAAGGAATTAATGAAGGTGCGATCCTGACAGCTCACTTCTGCCAATAGCGTACCCCCTTCTTCCAAAAACGATTTGAGAAACTCTTCTTCGTAATCATTCATTCGAAATCTTTCCCTGCCATTCACAAAGATTAAACTAGCCTTGGCAGCAGGAGCATCGAGTTTTGTGATAGGTGAAACAAGCCAGTCCAGTTTTTTCCCGAGACTTTCACTACTGTATTGTGTCCAGAATTTGACATCCTCTTTTTGGTTATCCCAGTCGCCCTTCCATTGCCATTTTGCCACGGCGATGGGTGCTGAACCTTTTGCCAAAAACAGCAACGCAAATGCCTTGTCGGACAAGGTATGGATCTTATCATTATTTACGATGTGCTCAGCGCCCCAACGATACCAGTCGACGCCGCCTATTTCCTTTAAGCCGAGATAAATTGCTACCCTTTCCAGAGCATAGAGCGAATATAATCGACCTTGTATGCGAGCCGCTTTTCCTTTTAGATTTTTGGCGAGATTCTCGAGTCCTTTTAGAATGCGTTTATTAATGACCGTATCGCCACATGCATTTGGTTTTGAATACAAGCGCTCGCCGAGCAAATATACGCTGGCTACGCCTGCACAGGTCATGGAAAACATGCCTCTATTTTGTCCACTGTAGCCCCAGCTGCCATCATTGTTCTGGAAATTTTTCCAATATGTTTTGGCATTATCGAGAACGGCTTTATTTACCGGAATGCCTGCTCGTCGTGCAGCATCTATCCCCATTACAGCAAATTGCGAATTTGAATTATCGGATGCAATACTATTTATTGTGTAGCCCCAGGCACCATTCTTTTTTTGAGCTGCTTCCAAAAACGAATAGGATTGATTAATTCGCATTTTATATTTTTTAGCGTTGATGGTTTCCAGCACCACTGCTACCAGTGCCTCACTGTAGGTTTTTTTATCTGAATTGTTTAATAAATAATGGATTGCATCCACCACAGCCTCGTCTTTTATATCCGAGTCAGAATGAATCAAAGCCAATAAGCACAAAGCTGTCATACCGACTTTGTAAGAGCTGTTCCAACTGCCATTGGTATTTTGGGACTTGAGTATATCAATTTTCAAATTTACAATTTTCTTTAATACATCTGCATCTGATACAGCTGCATGCAGCATGATAGACATATTTAAAAAGAAACTGCAAATTAGTTTTTTCACTGTGATTTTACTTCATCGATCAATCGAAGAATCACTTTATCTTCATTCAATTTTTCTGTACGTGCCCGGTAGTTGCACGAGATTCTATGGCGCAGTACAGATAAGGCTATGTCCTTAACATCCTGGTGAGAGATAGCCGGCCGGCCATCCATGGCTGCAAGGGCTTTTGCTGTGCGAATGAGTGCCTGCCCTGCCCGCGGGCCTGCGCCCCAGTCGATAAATTCATTTACCCAAGCATGAGTCGCATTTTCTCCCGGCCGTGTGGCGCGTGATAAATCTGCTGCATATTCGGCTATTTCCCGGCTGACAGTTATTGCATCGACAATTCGCTGATAGTTCAATATATCATTATAATTGACGACCTGTTGAACTTTTGCAATGGAGCCCTGGGTGGTATTTACCAGGATTTCCACTTCGTCCTTGCGGTCGGGGTAATCAAGAATCAAACAGAGCATAAAGCGGTCTTGCTGTGCTTCCGGCAAAGGATATGTACCTTCTTGCTCGATGGGATTTTGCGATGCGATAACACAGAAGGGAGACGGCAATGTGAGTGTACGATTGGCAATCGTCACCTGCCTTTCCTGCATCGCTTCTAAAAGTGCTGCCTGGGTTTTTGGCGGGGTTCGGTTTATTTCATCTGCTAACAATAACTGGGTAAAAATAGGCCCTTGAATAAATTCAAATTCTCGGCGCCCATCTTCATTTTCCTGAATAACATTGCTACCGATGATATCCGATGGCATCAGGTCCGGTGTAAATTGAATGCGTTTGAAGTTCAGCCCTAAGACATCTGCAAAGGTTGTTACCATAAATGTTTTTGCTAAACCTGGTACACCAATCAATAAACAATGGCCTTTGGCAATAATACTCGCCCAGATTAAGCGAACAATATTTTCCTGGCCAATGATTCGTTTAGAAACCTCGCTCACCACAGTGTCTGTGGCTTTCTTTAATGCTTCGAGTTCCTGAGTGAGATTTTCAATCTTCTTTTCTTCCGGATCCGCTTGTACGATCATCGAAGATTTGCGTTCTTCTTTCTTTTCGCTTTTTGGCAATTCGATACGCAAGGTGTAGTCACTCAGACTTATTATATCGTTATCTTCCACGCTATGTGAATTTACGATATTGCCATTAATCATCGTCCCGTAACTCGACTCAAGATCTTTAATGTTAATTTCATCTTCTGAGATAGTCAATTCAGCATGGTTTCTCGATATTGTTTTAGCAGAATCGGGAAAACGTATATCGCTATCTTCAGAACGACCGAGGCGATATGTTCCCGGACCAAGCTCAATATTTGACGAACGGCCCTTGGGGTCTGTAATGCTGATCTTTACTTTATATTTGCTTTTTTCTGACATTTTTATACCTTTCTTAAAGTCCCCGATTCAGTGAAAATAGTTTGAAAAACTTAATGTTCACCTTGCTGGGATTCTTTTTTGATAGTCTCTTTAATTTATCGTAAGTATTTTGTGAATCAATATCTTCCCATGAAATCGATGAAAAAGTTGCTTTTACTGTTCGATATTTCATTCTTTGAATATATTCGGGCATAAAAACCTTTATTCCATGCATTTTTCGCAAGTACTTCCACTGAAAGCTTTTTATGGCAATCTTCTTTTCTGATTCAAGTGGTTTAATTAAGTCATCCCATGAGACAGTATTGTCTTTTATAAAGAATTTTGCGCAATGCAATTGTTTGAGTATTGCGGGTAATTGCTGAATTGCAGCTTCATAATTAAAGCCCTGCAGTGCTTTTCGCCAAAATGGATGTGTACGAACTGCTTTCAAGAGGAATTCTGAATCAATCGTCGTTTTTGCTGGGGCAAGATAGGTATTTTCCTTAATAAAGCTTTCATCAAGTTTCAAATTGTCTTCCCTCTGAATGGAAAAAAGCAGTTCTTCACTCCAAAATTTCTTCAATGGAGCAGGAATATCCTGCCATATCATTTTTATCGATTCTGCTAATTCCTTCTTTTTGGAATGTTTAATCAAGTTAACATTTCGTTTGGAAAATAATTCCGCATACCATTTTTCATTCGCATTGGAAAATAGCAAAATATCCTCCTGCTTGGATTTTAAACTAGTTATCAACTTTTTTCGTATATAGGTTTGGTAAAATTGTTCGTGATAGTATGAGCTATCCGTATAGGGCCGAATTTTATTTATTTTCGATTTTATATATATTTTCAATGATGCTTTATCACTTTGAAATTTTGCTTCGAGGAAAATGTTGATTAGCTGATCGGGACTTTTAGTTTGCCCGGCTAAACGGGCATGGAGATTATTTAGAAAGAGGAACAGGTGCTGATCCTCCATATCGTTTAGATTGAACTCTTTTTTAAGCGCTTTTTTATATGCCTGCTTTTCCATTTCCAGTTGTTCCGGGAAATGCGATTTAAGGTTTGCGAAAACACTGAGACCAACACTGCGGATGGATGCTTTGTCTTCCGCACCCTGCATGAGGATTTTTATGGCACTGTCAAAGTCGCCTGCATTTGACAGGATTACAGCTGCTTCGCGCAGAAATTCCCGGTCCTGCCAATCGATATCATTTAGTTTGGAAACTTTATTATTTTGTGATTTTTGTTGAGGTGTATGAACGTTCAAGTTTTGCTCCGGCAATTCAGGATTTTGAAATTGCACCCCATTATACTGCCCCAGTTTTTTGAATTTTAGTAATGAATCAAATACTGTTTGAGCTGCCAATGTGCTAAGGTAGACCATGACAATGAGGAGAATAAAAATAATAAATATAAAATAGCTTTGGTAGCGCAGTAGCGTTTTTATGAACTTATTTTTTGAAGATCGTTCGCGTAAGTTATAAAGTCTGTTTTGAAAGCTCACTTGTCATCAGTTTTTAAGTTTGAGTATGTAAAGCCCCGTGGTACTTGTAAATGCTTTCTTCATCGACATCTCTTTTTTTTCATGGCCCGCTCCCCAGGTATCACTGTAAATAACCATATCTGTTTTCTTATTGTACCCTGTGATCAAGCGCATATGACCAGAAAATGACGCTTGTGGAAAATTTTGTTCCGGGAACATAATAATTAATGTCCATGCCAAAGGTGTACCTGTTTTGATGTGTTTATAGATATTATTTTTGAATTTATCATACCTGGTTTTGCGTTTTAATTTTGCTTCCATCAATATATCCAGGTCCATCTGTTCAAAAACAGAAAAGCCATAGGCGCTTACCTGTCGTTCTTTTTTTCTTTTTGCCATGCGATTATAATCTTTTATCATTTTGAGAAAATCTTTATTATCAAACTTTATTGGAGCTTCGAGGGATAATCCCATGCGTGTACGAATTTTTTTCAAGGCATTATATATTTCCTCAGGGCCTGTTCCTCCGGCAGTAGTTTTAGCCACTTTTGCAACTTCATGCATGTCTGTATTACGGCCATAATATTGCAAAACTCGTGATACAGCGGCCGCCACACAATACCCTTTAGGTCCTTGGTCTACCATAGGGATATGTTTGATATAGATATCGCCATTTTCATCATGCACAAGATTTGCCTTGGTATCTTTCTTTCTTATCTTGGCAATTTTATCCAATTTTGTAATGCTTGATTTTCCAGTATATGGCTTTAATCGGACACGAAGGTATTCGGCCATGTAGACCTTTCTCCCGCCGCCTTGTGGTTTTATTTTATCACCACTCCACTCCAGAAGAAAAAGAGTTTTCCCTTTTACCCAATAATGTGTATAGCGCTTGGCAGCAGTTTTTTGAGCGGTGGATCTACTCAGTTTTTTCGGTTTTTTAATATTAAGAAATACGTTTATTTTTTTTGTTGCATTTTCGATCATATCTTCAAACTTAGCTTTTGAGATTTTATTAAAGGAAAATCCTCGTCCCACCATTGTTCCAGCATCGCCCTTATTATAAAGCATTATTTTTACTTCTGATATTTTCTCATTCTTAAATTTCACAATGACTTCATCGGTTTTCATTTTTAGAAATCGAAGCGCTCCGAGATTTGACCGAGCAGATTCTTTATCTTTGGAGCTGTAGCGAAAGGCCAGAGTTGGTGCATAAATACTAATAAAGTCTTCATTGCTAGTATCAAAAAGATCTTCAGATAAACTTAATTTGTCCAGTGTTTCTGCATAGCTGAAAAAGTTCAGTGCCAGTATGATGAAGAATAATTTTATTTTCATATGGTAACCCCATGTTGTTAGAGTTTAATTTTAGTAATATTTAAGATTTTTTCAAGCCCTGAGCGTATATTATCAGGCCCCTGAGGGTAAAATGTTCAGGGCCATTTTCTGCAATTTCCAAATGGTCGGATATAAAATCTTTGTCCCCTCCAATTACAATGACATGACAATCCGTTCCCAGCGATTCTATTGTGGCCGTGATGAGCTTCTCTAAGGCGCCTATACAGCCCAGGTCAATGCCGGCCCGCATTGCATCCACGGTATTTCCAGCATAGGGCTCTGGACGTTCATTCTGCCAGGGAATTTCAGGCAGCAAAGCAGTATCGCGGCTTAGAGCATTTCGCATGACACGTCTACCCGGCATGATCATACCCCCCAGAAGTTTTTTATTAGCATCGAGGATTTCGGTACTTATCGCCGTGCCACTATCAATAACAATTACAGGTAATGGACATAATACAGAAGCGGCCAGCGCATTGGCCAAACGGTCTGCACCCATTTGCTCAAGTTCGATCTGAGATAGATCAATACACGTTATTTGAGTACGGTCGAACCAGTGAATATCATATTGCTCCAAACATGTCTCCAGTTCAGGAACAACAGTAGCAGCAATAATTTCGCAATCACTATTTTTTTTCAGAATTGCCGATTCTTTTTCACCATTGAGAAAAGCCCGGGTATCTATTTTTTCATAGTCATTAATTGTGGAATCATCGGCTAGGGCAAATTCGATATTTGTATTGCCGGCGTTTATCAGCAGGCGTTTCATTGCGATGCAAATGCTTTTAAGAATGTGTCGGTATT
>JABSQK010000369.1 GCA_013215875.1 Lentisphaeria bacterium | reverse complement strand
TCTGGTTTTTTCTTTTTTCTGCATTTTCCAATTTACTGAGATAGGATAAAATATACGCTTCGGCTTTAAGCAATTTCTGGCTATGTCTGCCCGATGAAACTGCATGCGAATAGGCCCGGTATCCATATGAGCTGCTAAGGTAACTGCTTAATGAATCAACTTTAGTGAAATAAGTCTCATCATCAACAGGCAACTGCGGCAATAGACTTGAGTCATAAAGATGAATAGGCGTCCAATAATTCCCTTCTGTCCAACCCCCTTTTTTGCGCTGCATATTACTGATCTTTTGCGATGCCAGAGCGATGATCTCTTTTGTTGAAAGCACCTTTATAATCGGCTTTTTACGAGTCATAAAATTGGGTACGCGTGGCCTTTCAGGCAAGTAGCCATTTTTTTCTGCTTCCCTAAGCGCCATCAAGACCAGCCCTGTAGATTCTATATCTGCAGTTTGTTCTTTAAAGATATAAACAGGTAGGCCTTCGATAGATGCCCTCTTGAGTTGAAGATGCAATAAGGCATCAGGCCGCGGCTCCATCGATTGCCAATGCTGAATACGCTCATACTCCAGACACTTGCTTGACAGTGTATCATAATATTTTACAAATTGTGTAAGCCGTGCTTTGCCTGCCTCTATTTTTTTCTTATAACGTTTCTTTTTCGGATGTTTCTTTAATTGCTCCTGCCACTTGAGAACTTCATTATCGTGGACCTCTAATTCATGCTCCATCATTCTAGAAATGAGCAGATTGTTTACGCAGACAGAGCCCCATAAACCTTTAGCAGGACCTGAATCAATTTGCCCTAAAAGCAGTTTGTTAATCATGCCCTGACATTCTCTCTTTAGAGTAACAGTCTTAGGTAAATTGACATACGCTATGATTAACCAGGCAAGGTCATAGGTGTTATCAGGGATTCCATAGGCATTTACATAATCAGTAACGGTATTGATGGATTTTCGAAAGTCTTCATCAGTGGGTTTTACTCCGGCCTTAAGCAAGGCAAAAATACTCATGGCATTCTGGGCATAAAAACCATTGTATACACTCTCTGTACCACCCGGACCATAGATCGGTAATTTTTGTGTATGAGTGGTTTCTTTTTTGTTATTATGTATAGGATGGTGAACTGTTCGTTCACCTGTCTTGGTGCGCTTTGTGACCCGCCGGCTGCGAACACGCTTAACGGACGATGTGGTCATCGAGTGACCTTTCACTCTCTTTAGTGTATCGTAATATTCATATTCATATTTATAGATTGCTACTTTAGACTCACGGGTTTCATGCTTGCCACCTGATGCACAAATACTGCAGGAACGCCGAACGTATTCTCGGGTCGTATAATCAACTATTTTTTTATGGCGTGTGGGCGGAAAGAACAGATTTGCTTCGTCATTCAATGCGGTAATTCGTAGATTATGAACCGCCATGGTGATGCTATTGCGCACCTTGGACGTTAGCATCACATCGATATTTAATGTTGCATTGTATTCTTCTTCTTCAGTCGACTCCTCAGTTTTTTCTCCAGGCTTTTTATCATCGTCTGCCTTCGGTTTTTTTCCAGGCATTTCTTTTTCAACAGGTTCTACATCGGGAAACAGGTCTTCAGCAAAAATCGGGAAATAAGCGCCCAAGAAGAGAAAGCATACAGATAATAAAAATTTCTTTTTCAAAATTATTCGGTCTCCCATTTACAGTGGATTAGATCTCGATATAACAAGGTAATATTTTCTTCATAAAAATCAAATAAATAATGTCTATGTTGAACGAATTATAGGTAAATAAGTTTAGGAATCCAAGTGAAATGAGCCTAGAACTATGCCCATTCTAAATTTTTGTACTTCAAATCCAGCTATTTCTCCAAATGGGAAATAGCTGAATCGAAACGATCTTTAAGATTTTTAAGGAAATAAGCGAATTTATTATTCGGCTTTCTTTTCTTCTGCCGCCTTATCTTCTATGGCTTTCTTTTTTGCAGCGGCTTCTTCCTCAGCTTTCTTTTTTGCGGCTTCAGCATCTGCTTTTTTCTTAGCGGCTTCTTCGTCTTTCTTCTTTTTTGCGGCTTCAGCATCTGCCTTTTTCTTAGCAGCAGCTTCTTCTTTCTTCTTTTTAGCAGCATCGGCATCTGCCTTTTTCTTAGCAGCAGCTTCTTCTTTCTTCTTTTTAGCAGCTTCAGCATCAGCTTTTCGCTTCGCAGCAGCTTTTTCTTTCTGCTCTTTGTACCAGATTGTACTCGCTTCACGAGCCATTGCGCGGTATTTATTAATACCTGTTCCGCGATCTCTTCTGGCTTGGCCAATCGTACCATTCAGCAGTGAACTGCTATGTTCATCTGTTGCCAATGCATTTGCCTGGGCTTCAAGTTTCTTTAAGGCGGCTTCGAAATCCTTGGCACCAAACTTAGTCAGGTCAGCTCTCACTCTGCTATATTCCCAGAAATTGCGCATTAATTTATTCGCAAGTTGAAGGTCCAGGTTGGATTTCCAAATTGCTTGACTGGCTTTTTTCACAGCAGCCTTATCCGCTTCTTCATCATTTAAAACTTTAATCTGAGCAGCATAAGCTTCTGACAACACATCAACGGATTTGACATAGCTCTCAATCAAAGCTATCTCAGCCTTATCCTTTTTCTTAGCGGCCATAGCAGTATGTCTTTTCTTATCTCCAGCCAGCCATTTAATACGCCTCATGGCATTTATTTTGGTATTAAGTAAGGTTTGCTCAATTCGTAATTCCGCCATTTTTTTATTTAATTCCTCAATTGTTTCATCTGCGGCAAATACTGCTGCATTAAACAAAAGACTGAGTAGTACTAGTTTCTTAATCATTCGGATCTCTCCATTTAGTATTTATAAGTTGCGGGGAACTTAGCGCATAAATAGACTTTTTCAATGTGAGATGGGCCATATATGGTTGATAGTTGAATTCATATATACCCTTGAAAGAGGAATAGTTACGGGCGTTTTGGCTGTTTGGCTAATTGCTCTAATTTATCGATATCAATGATTTCTCTATGGATTTGATTATCTCGCTGATAATAGAAATAAATTTTATTTTCCAGAATGACAGGAGCGGCTAATTGATAGTCAAATTGGGGAATTTTATAATTATTAAAATATACAATTCGCCCTTTTTCAAATTCGTATTGTGAATAAAAATACACATCCGTGTCATCAATAAAATAACCTTTATCTTTTTTTAATTCCGTATAGTTAATGACATGATTATAGGCATAGTAGCCTTTACCAAAATAAACAAATGCATTGCCGCTTTTCGAAAATTGAAAACCTTTATA
>JABSQK010000368.1 GCA_013215875.1 Lentisphaeria bacterium | reverse complement strand
AGATCCGGACTCCGGGGACCAGACACTCACTGTGCTTGGCCGCGGCAGCAGTGTGATAGGCGGAACAATTTCGACGACTCTAACGTTTAAGGAAATGGAAAAAGTTCTCGTCGATGGATTCTTTCCAGTTTGTGAGTTGGGTGATAAGCCCGATGAAGATATGCGTACAGGCATTCGCACATTTGGTTTGGCCTATGCCGGTGACCCGGCAATCACCAAACATCTTGCCGAATTTATTTCAAAAAATAGCAAAAGTGACGATGACATACCCTGTCACATTTTATTTAATGGCGGTGTGAGCAAAGCGACGGTTTTAAAAGAACGGATTGTAAAAACCGTAAAGAAATGGTCTGGTAAAAAAGTGACAACGCTTGAGGGCACGCATCCGGATTTAGCTGTGGCGCTTGGCGCATGCTGGTATGGTAATGTGCGTGAAGGCAATGCCATTCGTATCAAAGCGGGTTGTTCCTACAGCTACTACATTGGTATTGAGTCTGCGATGCCTGCTGTACCAGGTTTTGAGGTGCCATTGCAAGCACTTTGTGTAGTGCCATTCGGTCTTGAAGAAGGGTCTGAAGTAGAGATTCCTTATCGCGGTCTGGGATTAATTGTTGGTGAACAAAGTGTCTTCCAGCTCTATGCATCACTCGAACGCCAGGAAGATGAGATTGCTAGTATTATCGAAAACAGTGATAGCGAGGAATTTATTAAGCTTCCACCATTAAATGCCAACTTAAAAGCCAGTGACAAAAAAACTCCCGCCGGTACATTGATTCCCGTTACCCTCAAAACGATTCTGAGTGAAGCTGGTACACTGGAAATCTGGGGCATGGAAGACGGTGGTGACGGTGAATGGAAACTCGAATACGATATTCGTGGCGAAGCAGAGTAGCGACTTTATAAATTACGAACCACGGCGTGTCGTGCCTAGTTACCGTAGTCTTTATTCTCTGCGATCTTAGACTTTAGCTCAGAAACTTTGCAATTGGTCAATTCTGTTTTGCGCATGGTGATTGCACCGGTTGGGCAAATCCGTAAACATTTTCCACAACGAATACATTCATCACTTTCAATCCAAATGAAGGTTGCATCCTCCGCGGTATTTGCACTGGTTTCAGTTTTAACTGCGCCATCTTTATCGTGAAAGAGTCGTGAAATACGATGTATACAACTTCGTGGTGATACCTGAATACACCAGTCACAGTGGATACATTTATCCTGATCGATCTCAAATTTGTAATGGCAGAAGTAACAACGGGTGGCATGTACTTGTGTGCCCTCTGCGTTATGACCAAGCTCCACTTCATTTGTGCCATCGCGTTCGGACAAAGGCAACTTGGGCATTTCAACAGGTAACTGATTGTCATGGTCGCGAACACGGCCGGTCTCGCCATTGCTATCGATAAGCGTGATACCAACATGCGTTTGCATACGCTCTTCGCCCATGATGAATGTATCTGCAGCTTTGGCCGCATTTTTACCATCATTTACTGCGGTAATTACATCGAGACTTCCGTAGTTGTAATCTCCACCGAGAAAAATCTTTTCATTACTGGTCCAGTTATTTTCAGTTTGCTTGACGCCTTCTGGAAGAATATCATCCTCCTTATCCTGACCAATCGCAACAATCAGCATGTTACATGGATAATCACGATCGCTGCCTTCGATTGCTTTAATAGCGGGCTTTCCAGTCGTGGATTTTTCTTCATCTAGAATATTACGACGCACGGTTAAATGGGTGATTTTGCCATTGTCAGTTACAGCGCCAACAGGTGAAAGCAGGGTATCAATTTCGATACCTTCGCGAACCATTTGTTGAATTTCATCATGGTCACCGGTCATTTGTCCCTCTGTACGGCGATACACTATGGCAACAGTACCATCGGCACCAACCATGCGTTTTGCCGCACGGGCACATGAACGTGCACAGTCTACTGCAGTGAATCCACCGCCAATGATGATAACATCCTGGCCGGTCATTTCTTCGACTTGGTCAAAGTTGTAATCTTTCATGAATTCCAAACCGCTGACGACACCTTCGGTATTAATATCAGCGCCTTCAACGTCGAGCTCATAAGGTTTCATGTGGCCAACTGTAACAACAACAGCATCAAATTTTTCTGTTATTTCAGCCATCGCAGCGCCATCAACAGCACAATTGAATTCGACATCGATACCACTATCGATAATTGCTTTCACTTCTGCTTCGACCACATCGCGCGGTAAACGGAAAACAGGTATACCCTGCATCATCATGCCACCGAGATAGGCTTCACGTTCATAGATGGTCACCTTGTGACCATAGCGAACGAGTTCGCGAGCTGCAGTAAGTCCAGCAGGACCGCCACCTATAACAGCAACAGATTTACCTGAAGTTTCAAACCAGGCATCGAGCGGTTTTGGTGGATTTGTTTTATAATCTGAGGCACTGCGCTTGAGATGGCAAATCTGTACAGGGCCATTGGTATTGGTCCATTGGTGACGACAGGCATCCTGACAGGGGCGTGAACAGATACGGCCGAGTACACCGGAAAAGACATTGTCTTCCTGGTTAATCAGATACGCTTTATCGGGATCGCCCTGAGCTAGTGCTTCGATATAGGCCGGTACATTTGTTTTTGCCGGACAGGCACTTTGGCAGGGAATATCTTTGGCAATTGTACTATGGTCGAGTTCCATGGTACCCAATCCTGTAAAGGTTGAGTGTTCCTGTGGATTTGGTGCCTTATCATACTCAATTTTGAGTGAGTCAATTGCTTTTTGAAATGGATTATTCATTGTGTAAAACCTATACGTTTGATGCAGTCTGCCAGTGATTCTTCGCCTTCGCGTAATTCGATGTAAGTATCGAGAACTTTCTCAACTACTTTCGGACAGTCTTCTAATTTAAATTCGCCTACTTTTTTGCCAAAGTCATCTCCAGTACCACCAATGAGCATTTCGTAACCTTCTACGGAACCCATGCCTTCGCGAATGCGCATGCCGCGGAAACCAAGATCTGCAATGCGATAGGGCGAGCAACTGTTTGGACAACCGGTGATATTTATGATGACATTGTCTTTTATCGCGTCATATTTTTGCTGATTTACCAGAGTCATTAGTAAGTCATAAAGGTCATGCGTTTTTGAAACGGCCTTTGGGCAGTAGCGTGTACCTACACAGGGAACGATATCGCGAATGGTATTGTGATCATCTGTTCTATAGCCAAGATCTTCAATCGCTTTTTTACAGGCATCGACATCATCCGGCCATACGCCCTGAATCTCGATGTTTTGGCGATTGGTTGTGTAGATCTTTTTATTTCCGTAGATCTCACTGATTTCAGCGAGGCTGCGGAATTGGTCAAATTGCATTTCGCCTTTTGGGATCATGGCACGAACAGTGACTTTCCCATCGGTACCAACAGGATCTTGTT
>JABSQK010000367.1 GCA_013215875.1 Lentisphaeria bacterium | reverse complement strand
AATAATAACCGTAGTAATGACCGTGGCCGCAATCGTGATGAAGACAGCAACGATGAAAATGCTGATTCAGCCCAGGATGATGAGCCCGAAATTAGCGAAACAGTCGAATATGATGCACCGGAAGCAATTGAAGAAGTTGAAGTTGTTGAGGAAGTAATTGAGGAAGTTGAAGTCATAGAAGAACCGGAAGTCGAAGTTGCGGTTGTAGAAGTAGCTGAAGCTGCTGTTGTAGAAGTTGCTGAAGCTGCTGTTGTAGAAGTTGCTGAAGAAGCACCGGCTCCTCGTCAGCAAACAAGTCGGGCTATCAGTCAGGTAGAAGACGCATTAAAAGAAGTGCGCCGTTGGGGTGAAGATGTAACACTGCCTCCTCTGTCTGATGACGATTGCGAACTTGTGAAAACCCGGTTATCTGAAGAAACTGAAATCGAAGTTGTCTTTGAAGACAAATTGGAAAATGGTAAACGCCGCATAAAAATCTGTTGTAAGTAGGATTGTAAATGAGTCGCTGGAATTGGAAAGAACAACGGGAAAAACCCGCGTTTTTAGCACTGGAAGATGGAACGATCTTCCGTGGCTATTCAGTTGGTGCAGCAAAAGATCAACTAGGCGAAGTTGTTTTCAATACCGGTATGACGGGTTATCAGGAAATTATCAATGACCCATCCTATGCCGGACAATTTGTTACGATGACCTATCCAGAGATTGGCAATACCGGAATAAATCAGGCGGATCGCGAATCGCGCTCTTTATTTTTAAGCGGACTAATTATCCATGAAATGAATGAAGGGGAAAGCTGGCGCAGCGAAATTAGTCTTGTCGACTACCTGAAGGAAAATGATATACCGTCTATTGCAGGTATCGATACGCGTGCACTAACGAGTAAGCTTCGCGATGAAGGTACAAAAAAAGCCTACCTCTCTGTAGAAAATAATAAATCTAAAGACGAAGCCGTGAATGAGGCTAAGAGTTGGCAGGGACTGGATAATCAGGACTATGCCACAAAAGTGACTTGTGACGCGGCTTATGACTGGGATACGGACGGTTCCATGAGCACGAGTTGGGGATTTCCCGCTGAGTTACCCGATGCTGATATAAATATAGTTGCATATGATTTTGGTATCAAGTGGAATATTCTTCGTGGTCTTAGACAATGCGGTATGAATATCCATGTTGTGCCCGCCCAAACATCTGCTGATGATGTGCTGGCGTTAAAACCAGATGGGGTATTTTTCTCAAATGGTCCTGCTGATCCTGCAGCGGTAACCTACGCGATTGATGCTGCCAAGCAACTCATTGGGAAAGTGCCCGTTATGGGCATATGTCTGGGTAACCAGCTTTTGGGAATAGCGTGTGGTTGCAGTACCTATAGACTCAAATTTGGCCATCACGGGATTAATCATCCGGTGAAAGACCTCAGCACAGATCGGGTGGAAATTACCTCGCAAAATCATAATTATGCACTCGATGAATCAACGATAAACAGTGCAATTTTGGATGTGAGCCACATAAATCTGAACGATAACACTGTTGAAGGTATCCGTCACAAAACAGAGCCTATGTTTGCGGTGCAATATCATCCTGAAGCCGGTCCGGGCCCACATGACCCATTTTATTTATTCGATCGCTTTAGAAATCTCATAAAAAACGCTTAAGTTAATTCCCTTTAACCCTGATTTAGTCATAGATTACATGCACGTTACTAACGAAGCTGCAAAATGTGCTTCGTTGAATGATATTCAGGTAAGATAAAGCAGGAAAAATGTTTGATATACTGAAATTTCTATTGGTGATATTTGCTTTAACGCTACCTGGCTGGTTTTGCGTTTATGCAGTATTCAACAAAATCGAACAGGAACAAAAAATTGCCCTGTCATTATCGTTTGGCTGGGCACTGTCTATTTTCATTGCTCATAATTCCATGTATCTACACATCAAATATTTCATCTATTTTTGGATTACTACTTTAGCGTTGTCTATTTTTCTCTATCTTCGAAAAAGCCCACAGATAAGTAAAAGCCGCTATAAATTAAAGCATTATACAGGCCTTATCATTTTACTCCTTATCGTCGCTGCTATTCGCTTTTCAATTTCCTATTTTCGTGTATTACCTTCCGGGTTTGATCCACAATTTCATATAATTCTTGCCCGCATGGTGGAAATGAAATACGACGGCGGAATGCTGACAAATTGGCTGCCATTCCGCCATGCCGAATTGAATTATCCATTAGGTCTTCATGCATTAATTGTCATTATTGGAAAATATGCAAATTTGCCGCATTACTTAATCTTCAATTATATGATCCCTCTGTTTAGCACCTATATGGTCTACCAGGTCTATTGCTTTTCCAGACTCGTATCCAAGAATTCGAGAATCGCCTTACTCGCCGCAGCTATTTTTGCATTGTGGGTGAACTACGGAAGTATTGGGTATTATGGCTGGGGAGGCTTGCCAAACTTAATTGCCTTCGGCTTTACCATCTCGATGCTGATGATCATGATTGAGAAGCAGCAAGGTCGGATCGCCATTTTCTTCATGGGATTTTTCTATGCTGCTATCTTTTTTACACATCATCATGTTATGATAACAACATTGGGTATCTTCTCTGTTTTGTTTATATATTATTTAAAAATTGATCAGCCTAGGGCAAAACAGGTCTTTCTATCATTTCTTACCGCTGGTATTATAGGTTCATATTATATGATCCCATTTGCTCTTAAAATTGTGACAGTAGATGGAACTGGGGTCCTAAAATTTAAGGAGCCATTTTTTGATATAAAGATGTTAGTAAATTCACTCGGATTTGTATTTTCCATTTCCTTAATCATTGCGGTGTTTATATTTTTCAAACAGTCGAAATATAAACAAAAGCAGTATCATTTTTTTCTTGTAGTTTGTGCGAGCTTATTACTGGCATTTGTTTTTTGGGAATATATATATCGAGTAATTGTCATAGTTCTTTATAATGAAAGTTATGTCGGATTTGCACCATCACGATTTTTAACCGATCTTACGCCATTCCTTGTTTTATTTCCGGCATTGCTAATATATCAGCTATTCAAAAAGAAAATCTACCTTGCATTCGTATGTGTTTATTTGATTGGTTTTACTCAAATAAAGCAATATAAAAATCAAATTGCATATGACCCGGTTAGAGAACATGTTCTTGCCCGCCTGAATGCATTTGAGTATATTCGTCTCAATACATCAATATCAAATACAATAGTAATTGATATTGATCCCTGGGCCATTGCCTTAACGGGTCGTCGCACTCTAACGCTTGCACCGATACCTATATCAGAAAAGGATTTAGGAGGTAAAACATACCTGGATGATATAAAAGAAAGGATCATGAATAAAACGCTCCACGAAACACCATACCAGTTTATAAGCATCGGCTATAAAAGCTCCCATCCTAATTCGAAAATAGTCTATACTGATAAAACGAATGGTATACATATATTTCGCATTGATGTTCATGATTATTACCAAAAAGAAGAGCCAAAAAAGCCAATTGAAAAAAACTAATTCAGATGCATTGTTAGTGACTTAACCCAGGGATTTTTATGAAATTTACAAAATATTTACTTATACTTTTAACTGTGTTATGCAGTTCGTGCGCGTCACTCGATATTAGTAGTCTATTTGAATCACCATTACGTGAACACGTCTACCAAAGAGAATCACGATTTGCTGATGACGAGATATTGATAATTAATATGAGCGGTTTTATTTATTCGGGTAAAAGCCGCAGTTTATTCAGTGCCGGTACAACACCCGATGGCATAAAAAAAATGCTTGTTAAAGCACAGGCAAATCGAGATCTCAAAGCCGTAATCCTACGAATTAATTCGCCGGGTGGTGAAGTGACTGCTACAGATATGATTCACCACGAATTGCTTTTATTTAAGAAACGTACAGGTATACCAGTATACGCAATCATTCTAAGTATGGGTGCATCTGGCGGTTATTACCTTGCAACTGCAGCAGACGAAATTTATGCTCACCCGACGAGTATCCTTGGCAGTATAGGTGTAATCGTTAAATTGCCTCAAATAGAAAAATTGGCGAATAAAATTGGTTATGAAGAAGTGATTATTAAGTCAGGAAAAAATAAAGACATGGGGAATTCATTAAAAAAACTGCCTGAAGATCAACGAAAGATTTTTCAAAATATGGTCGACAGTATGTATCAACGCTTTATATCGGTCGTCTTACATAATCGTCCGGGAATTACGTCTCGCGAGGACTTAATTAAAATTGCCGATGGCCGTGTCTACACACCTGAGGAATCGTTGAAACATAAGCTCATAGATAAGATTGATTATCTACCCGAGTTGATAAGGGATATAAAGAAAAAGCATGAACTTGGTAATGTGCGTGTCTATACATATGCCTATGGCCGTGGCTATAATGCAAATATCTACAGCCGTTTGAATGAGTTGAAGGCGCCCCAGATAAACCTGATAAATATCGACATGAATTCTTTCTTCAATACCCAGGCCGGATTTTATTATGTCTGGTT
>JABSQK010000366.1 GCA_013215875.1 Lentisphaeria bacterium | reverse complement strand
TTTAAACTAAAAAGGTGAGAATTTGAACAGGGTGTTCTCAACTACTCTCGGTTATGATACATAAAACTCTATTTGTCTTTTCTGTTTTTTAAACATAGTTGTGGCATTAATTTAGATTATAGCTATAGCGAGAACGAATCAAATATCCAGGTAGTAATTGTGGTTCTGTCGCAAATAAATCACATACCGTAAAAATACCTCTCTGTTCTAGAATTACCCAGCTAGGGCATAGTACTGCTCTATAGGAGACAAAGAACCTGCGATATTTTTCTTCATTTGACCCTTTTTAAGCATCGCCATTAATTCAATGCCAGCCAATGTACTTTGAGCGGAGTGAAAGTTTTTGAATCCTAGCATCAGCCGAGTTATCCGTTTTATTCGTCGGTGATCTTGTTCAATAATATTGTTGAGATATTTACACTGACGGATTTTAATTCGTTTATTATGGTCATTATTAAACTGTTTAATACATGCTTTATTGGAACCGCTTTTATCAATATTAATTAAACCTGGCTTGCCATTTCTACCGATGGCTTTGGTTAAATACCTTAGAGCCGCTTTCTTATCACGCTTGGCGGTCAGCAGGAAATCAATGGTATTGCCTTGTTTATCAACTGCTCGATAATAGTATTTCCATTGGCCTTTAACTTTAATGTAAGTTTCATCAAGCCGCCAACGATCACCTGGTCTTTTCTTTAATTGGTGAAAAGCTTTTTCAAGCTTTGGCGCAAAATGAACAACCCAGCGATTGAGTGTACTGTGGTCAATTTTAATGCCTCGTTCTAACATCATTTCTTCAATATTTCTATAACTTAGGGAGTATGAACAATACCAACGAACACATTGAAGGATGATCGCTTTGGGAGTGTGTCGGCCTTTAAAAGAAATCATTGACGCTCAGGATTTTAAAATTTTGTGTTAGAATTCTATCATGCTTGATTAAACAGCTCTATTTGCGACAGAACCAAAAAATGGGTTTATAACAAACTGTTCACTAGTGTTATTCACCAAGGAAAACTGTTGGGCTATAACTAATTTATTTAATTGACAATTTTACACAATCCTAACATATCAAAGGCATGCTTAATGTCTTCAATTTTTATCGGTTTACAAAGGTAATAATCCATTCCTGTATTAAGTGCTTTTTGTTGATGCTCTTTTAATACATGTGCTGATAAGGCAACAATCACACTGCCTATCAAGGCGTTCTCTTTTTCATGTTTTCTTATTTCAATAGTGGCCTTGTAACCATCCATTACTGGCATTTCACAGTCCATTAAAATCAAATCAAAAGGCTTTTTGCACTCTTGTACTTGTTGTAATGCCAAATCACCGTTTTCTACTATGATAGGATCAATGTCGAATTTTTTGAGCAATCCTTTAATCACAATTTGATTGGTTCTATTGTCTTCAGCAACCAACACATTTAAGTGAGAAAGTGATATTTTACCAACAGCTAAACTACCTTTGCGTTGAATAGTTTTTATAGGTTGACCACCAAGTAACTCGGCTAACTTTATCCTAAGGCTAGTTAATCTCAGAGGTTTAAGTAAGGTAATGTTTATGTTTAATTTGTCGAGCAATCCAATATCAATTTTATCACTTTCTTTATGCAATAATAGTATGGGTATGTCGTCATTTGTTCGATTATTTTTAGAGTTTGATATATCATATTTTTGTCTTATCCATTGAATCAGAGTGGTTCCCTTATCATTGTCTATTTGATTATCAATTAAAATGATGTCGGCCGTATCTATGTTTTTACACAGTTCGATATTGTTGTACGCTTCTGTCTTGTTCACTACATTATTTAAGTGACTCCCTAAGATATTAACATTCAAGTTCCATCTTTTGAAATAGGTTTTTACTAGCTGATTTAATTCAACCTGGTCGGTTAAAACAAGTAATTCTTTAGCCGACAAACTTTTTTTAATTTTCTGTTCTGATTTTAATTCAAGCTCACTTTTTTCCGTTTCAGAAATTGATAGTACAACTGTGAACCAAAATGTTGAGCCTTTGCCAATTTGACTCTTTATCCCTATCGAACCACCCATTAACTCTGAGAGTTTTTTACAAATTGAAAGTCCTAAACCAGTTCCGCCATATAGTCTACTGATATCACTATCAGCTTGAGTGAATGTTTCGAATATATTTTCCTGTGCTTCTTCTGAAATACCAATACCAGTATCTTTGACTGAAAACTTTAACGCGAATGAGTTATTATTTGCACCATGTCTATCAGAGTTGGTATCAGGTGTTTCAGAAGAGGACGGCACTAATGTTACCTCTAAACTAACATAACCACTTTTGGTAAACTTAAAAGCGTTGCTTATTAAATTAACCAATATCTGTCTTATTCTGGCGGGGTCACCTACCAATAAAGTATCAACATCTGGATGAATACCACTTTGCAATCCTAAACCTTTTCTATCTGCAACACTACTAAATAATTGAACACTGTCTTCAACAATATCTTCTAATTCAAAATCAATATTTTCTATTTCAATTTTACCAGCTTCAATTTTCGAATAATCTAAAATATCATTAATAATTTCAACTAACGCATTGCCGGAACGATGAATAATATTTAAATAAGATGATTGCATTTCATTTAAAGGGGTATCTTGCAATAAATCAACAAGACCAATAACACCATTCATGGGTGTGCGTATTTCATGACTCATAGTCGCTAGAAATTGACTTTTACTTTCATTGGCTTGCTCAGCATCAATAGCTCTCTGCTTTTCTACTGATAGTAATTGTTCATGGATGTTAGAGTTTTTAAGCGCAATACCGGTAAAAGAAACAATCGATTGCAGCATATCCAAATGTTCATGTTGGAACTGATTTTTTTTAGCACATTGAACGGTTAATACACCCAAGATTTCATTGCCTGCTGTAATGGGTAAATAGAGCATCGATTTTGCAATAAGTGCTTTTTCTCCGTCTTCTAAGGTGTGACATTCGCTTTCGGACTGATACTTAGGAATGTATTTATTACTTTCAATCGACACATCGTTGATAAATATATTCTGAGTGTTATCAATACACCAAACCGATAATTGCGATTTATCTTGAATGCTAATCTTGCAAGGCATAAATTTAGTTTTATCTTGTATTCCAAAGGTATATTTTATTTCTTGAAGGGGTTCACTATAAATTGCTATTCTAAAAATATCGACCGGCATTAAAATCTTAATGTTTTGATAGAGCTTTAACATGGTATCTTCCATGTCAAAACCAGCAGTGATTAATCGGCTAATGTAGGCAATAGTTACTAAGTTCTGACGCTTTCTAATAATTTTTCGCCGATATTCTCGATTAATTCTAAGTAGCTCTAAATGCAAAATAATACGTTGAGATAACTCCGATTTATCCACTGGTTTGGTTAAAAAATCATTGGCACCCAATTTGAATCCTTTCACCAGATCATCCCCTTGACTTTTAGCCGTGAGAAATATAATCGGTAATTCATGAATGGAATAGATTTTTCTCAGTTCGACACAAACATGATAACCAGAGACTTTTGGCATCATAATATCGAGTAGGATCAAATCAAATGGATCTGAATTTTTCACCATCTCTATGGCTTGTTGTCCGTGGGAAGCTTCAAGTAATTCGAAATCAAAAGAAAACAGATGATTTTTTATAACCTTTCTGTTGATTGAGTCATCATCAACAATCAGAATTCGAGTGCCAGAATAATTACGCTCAGGTGTTATAATCGCCTCAGTGGTTTCTTTTGAGTGTAATTTTGGACGAATTTTTTCCAACACTGAATCAGGCAAAATTTCTTCTACTTGAGTGGATTCGATGAGAGCTGAATTTTCCGAGAGGTCAAAATTTCTATAACTGATTATTTCGGCGGGTTCTTCAAT
>JABSQK010000365.1 GCA_013215875.1 Lentisphaeria bacterium | reverse complement strand
TATTTTCATCCAAATCTTTATTGATCGTATACTCAAGCATGCTTTCATATAATTTGCGTAAGAGAGATTCTTTTTGTTTATCGGAAAGACCTGATGCATTTTCAACCATTTTTACTATCTCCTCAGCTTCAGCATATGACCCAGTGCTGTTCACCAGAAAACGACGCACAGAACGTGCCACAATAAGTGAGTACTTCTTAAATGGATCTTTTATTTTAGGAATGATAATATCCAAGCGCCGAACAGCTTCGTGATTCTGATTCTGATGCACTGCCAGATTCACCCAGTCCGCATAAACATCATCCGGCATGTCGCTGTGAATAATATCATTATAATAGGTCCGGTAGATAATATTGGCCTTTTCATAGTCCCCTATCTTGGCATAACACTGGCCTATTTTTACAACAGTTAAGAGCCATTCATTATTTTTTGAGCGACTCTTATTTCCCACTACATTATTAATAAACATGCGTTTAGCCGTTTGCATTGCTTTTCCATATAATTCCATCTCGTAATACGCATGCAGCAGCAGTTTCAGGGAATCGCCAAGATGCTTTCCTTTGGGAAACTCATTCAGATAGCGCAGGGCACGGTAACTTATCACTGCTGAATCCAGCTTCATCTCCCGGGCCAAATCCATGTCATAATATAAGATCCACTCTTTCTTCTCGAGGTCGGTGATATCTTTATAGAGTCCCATCAATTCCTTATGGGCATCCTTGTAATGTTTTGCCTGAATTTTAATTAATACATGCAAAAACTGAGCAGTGGCATTTTCATCTTCCCAAAGATAATTTTTCGTATTCATAATCTTTACTAAAATTTCCTGGGTTTTTTCATAATATGGAAAATTATATTCAACTATTCCTGCTTGCTTCATTTGCTTCGAAAACAATTTCTTAAGATGTTTATTCGTGCTTGTCTTAAACCCTTCTTCCCCTGTCCAGTTAAGTGAATTAACAAACACATCCTGCTTGGGTGATAAATCACGCATAAATAAATGACGTACTCCTTGGTGAAATTTTCTTTAAGAACCATGACCATAAATTTGTAGGCATAATCATATTCTTTCATCTTAACCAGGTCGTTATAAAGCTTTTTCTCAATACCGGTATCTATACTCATACGATAATATTTTTTATATCCATAGAAAAGTGTGGTAATTGATTTCATCGTATTGCCTTCCAATTCTTCTGCTTCAGCTGTTAACATCAATGTTTTTACTTTGAGGTCATCTTTGCAAATACCGTTTTGTATTTTATTAATTATGCTGTAGGCCTCAGTGAAATTTTTATCCCCCAGATATATTTCCACCAAGCCAATTTTGGCTTTACAGTTGAACTCATTTAATTCACTTGTTTCATTTACCACTGCCATGTAACGGGCCTTAGCACGCTGCCTTAAGAGCTCAGCAGTCCATCCCTTTTCCTTTTTATTCAAGCGCGTAAGAATGGTTTCTGACTTGGAAGCGATGATCATCCATTTCGCACTTTGAACCATCACCTGAGACCAAATATAATTATCATCCTTTTCATCATTTACTGATGACAGCAAATTATTCAAAACCTCAAACGCATGCTCTTCATTATTGTTTTCCCATTCCGCTCTGGCCTTCATCAAATTCAATTTCCAAATTTCATTGCTATCAAGAATGGATTTGTCTATTTCATCAATTGTTGATGCAGCCATGGCATATTCTTTTCCAAACATATATTGCCGGGCAATCTGTATTTTACATTCGTAGAGCTGCTCTGATTTAGGGGCACGAAGCGAGGCCAGCTTATAAAATTTTACAGCTCGTGTCCAATGCTGTGTTTCATGGTTTTTGGCATACCAGCCATACAAATCTCCCATTGTAAAATACCATTCATAGGCCTGATTAGCGTCCAATGTAGATGGATCAAAATGCAGTAAACGCCCAAGGGCCATATTAAAATTTCCATGCTTGGAAATATCTTTTATAAGGGCAATGTTCTCTTTGAATTGTTCATTTTTATCTTCTTTATTATCTTCTGTATAATTTTGATATTTATCTTTTAAGTTTTGGATCCCAACAATAGCGCCGATGCTCAAGGCCATAGAAAGAATCACATAAAAAATAGATAAATGTGAACCAGGGTCGTTTTGCTCGTTTACTACGGAATCAACTTTTTCTTTTTTTTTCGTCTCTTCCTTTTTAGAATCGCTGATATCCATAGCAGCCATTTCATATCTCCTTATAAAATGCTATCCAGAAGCATACTGCGTTCTTTTGCATTAATTAGTCGCGGGTAAATACTCGATAAATCATGGGGAAAATACCGCTTTACAGCCATGAGTAATTCCAACTTACTGCCTGGTTTTTCAATGATTGTTTTTACCGATGAAAAACATTTTATGGAATCAGTCACAGAGGGTGGCGCTGCTGTGAGGTAGACAACTGGCAGCAGGCATTTATTTGAATTTAGATAGTTCAGAATCTCCCGCCCTGTACCATCTGCTAAATCATGATCACAAAGCATCAAAGAAATCGTATCTGTTTGAAGAATTTTTATGGCATCTTTTACTGTCGATGTTGTTTCACAGATAAATCCCGAAGATTCCAGAATAAATTTTGTGTGAAACGAGATCAGCGCATCATCGTCGACGATTAAAACTTTTTTCAATACATCAATCAAACTCAAAATCCCCTGTATTTAGAATATTGGGAATTTTTAGAACTGTGCCCTTTTTTACATTTTCAGGGTCCTTTATAATTGCTTTATTTGCCCTGTACAGGAGTTTCCATCGGGCTGAATTATTATAACGTTTCAGACTTATCTCTTTTAGGCTGCTGTCTTTTTCCACTTCATAGTATTCAAAACCAAGTGAATCCACATTTATCGCGTCAAGAACTTCCTCTTTTTCGACAATTAGCTTGGAATCGGTTTTCGGTTTTTCTTCATCTTCATCTTCAAGTGGTTCATCCTCTAAATTTTCATCTGTAGAATCATCCGTACCAATTTTCAGAATCAGAGCAGATTTTTCCTCGTCAACTCGAGCATAACCTTTCGCTTTAGTACAGCTTTTTCGACTTTTTCCTTCGCCTTTTTTTCCCGCTTAACTGCATAGTTTTGAATTTCTTTAAGCAGTAATTGTATTTCCTCAGTTAGTGCCTGCCGAGTTTGTCGTTCCACTCCGTACAGCCGAGCCTTATCTTTAAGGCGTTTCATTGTACCATTTTCCAGGTCAATCACCTCAAATTTATCCAGTTGGGACACTTTTTTTAAGAGTTCTTCAATTTTAGAAACTTGCTTAAAGACTGAATTCATGTCTTTATTCACGTTTTTCAAAGAGTCCTCCGGAGATAGCTGCCGCATTCCAAACGAATATTTATTAAGGACAGGCAGCTCTTTTTCAGCAAATAATGCCGACAAGCCTATGCCAAAGAAAAATATGGTCTTTTTTATGCTCATTGTCTTACACCCTTTGTTGGTTTCATATAGGTGCGCAGTTTATATGCCATAGCGGGCATTCTCCCACAACTAAAGTAGATTGGGAAATACTTTCCTTGTTTGATAAAAAAGTCGTCATATCCCTGTCTCAGAGCAGACAGTAAATGTCCCAATTTTGAACTAAAATGGTCAATCCCTTGTCAATCCCCTTCTTCAGCATAAATTGACACAGTCGAAAACATCAACATATGATTAATTAAACTGCATAATGCGGCCATTTTTCATTCAATATTTGTAAACTTCAGGGAACGCTAAAGAAAATATGATGTCTGATAAAGAAGACAGTACTGAGTTGACAGACAAGGAATTAGTAGCTCTTGTTCAAAAAGATGACATTGAAGCTTTCGAAGTATTAATGGATAAATATATTGGTCGTGCGTATCAAATAGCACTGGGTATACTGGGAAGCAAAAGCGATGCGGAAGAAGTGGCTCAGGATGCATTTATTCGAATTCACCGGGCACTGCCAAATTTTCGTGGTGATTCAGAGTTTAGTACCTGGATGTATCGCATCGTTGTCAATCAATCGCGCAATCGTTATCGTTGGAATAAACGCCGGGGCTCACAGAGCACATTTAGTATTGATGCACAAAATGAAGACAGAGATAGACCGACATTTGAAATTGTTGATAAAAGCATGAGTCCGGATAAAGAAATGGTTCTCGATGAATTGGAAAGTGAGATCATTCGTAAAATGAACGATTTACCGGATACAAATAAAGAAGCATTAATTTTGAGAAATATAAAAGAATTATCGTACGATCAAATTGCAGATATTCTAGAGTGCAAAGTAGGCACCGTGAAATCACGAATTGCCCGGGCACGAGAAGAACTTAGAAAAAATATGGGATTATAAGATGGCTAAAGAATGTCCAGAAGATGAGGTTTTATCAGAGTACATCGATTCGGATCAAAAAGATTCCGCAATCGAATCACATCTC
>JABSQK010000364.1 GCA_013215875.1 Lentisphaeria bacterium | reverse complement strand
CAAATCCGTTAAAATGGGTCGACCTGGCGTGGTTCAGGATGGACGGGAAATATGTGCGCCCGAAAAATCAGCCATATGCTGACAGCATACCGTGATGTTATGAAATTTATTTTTGTGCCAACTGATAGGAAATTGCTTTTCCCGTCCTATGAACCACTATTGACTAATTAGCCGAATATGTCAAGGAAAACATCGAAGTAACCACGAAAAGCACTCCGACACCGCGAAATTGACGGAGGTGATGGCGGCTGGCCAGCTGGCCAGTGTTACATACCATCGTCTACGAGCTGCTTTCACAAGACGGTACAGTAGATCAGCAATGCGGATCATTGGAGAGGGTTTTGTTTGTTCGAGATCAGTCATTCGTTTTATATTTCAGCATCCACTTATTCCCCGCACAGAACGTCCTGCTTGTGATTTCACTTTAACATAACTCAAGCTTGGTAAAATGAAATCACAGAGCACTTGTTAGCCTTTTAAATATTCTAACCAACGTGTTCCAGTTAATGTGTCCGAAGAAATTTTTGATGAATTCTCGTGCATGAAGGAATCAAGGATCCAGAACTCAGGCCCAGGACAAGCAAGCAGACTCCAAACAGTAAAGAACTGTTCGAGGTTCTGATTCAGTTGAAATGACTGTATTTCCTCTTCATCATCTTCATGCGAGAGATACATCACCTTCTCGGATTTAATATCGACACCAATCATATCACCATTGGCAATATGGAATACAGGAAATGTACCCTGCCACTTTTCTCTAGTTTCAGACCAAAGGGAATGGGATTGAAGTAATTGTTCAACATTATTCATGCTCCAAATAACCCCTCCTCCAAAATATAAATCTTCGCCATCCTCTGTTTGGAAGTAACAATCATCATCTTCCAAGCGCTCATCATCGAATACCCAAGTAAATTTCAATTCGGATGCAATCTCAAGAAACAAACGTTTTAATGATTCAGGAAATTCTATTTTGAGTCTAGATTCAATTTGCGAAATTTCTAAATTAGATGCTTTGGGTTGAATATTAAAATTAGTTTCTGAAATATATGGGTGCTCTCTCAGCAGAGAATGACATTGTTCAATATTATTTATAATAGTCATTAATTAATCCAGGCTCTTTATATGCAGACACCCGCCTTAAGCTACAATAATAAGGTTTTGCCCACATGTTCTAGATTTTTGTTTCATAATTGTAATTACCATACAGTAGAGTTTTTACTTTTGCCAATCGATAGTTACTTATTCGTGCATGGAGCAGAAGTGATTTTTATTTTGTACGTTTACAAAATAAAAACTTTATAGAAACTTATATATCGGCTAAAAATGACTAGAAAGTGCTGTATTTGCTGCATAAGTAAATGAATAAGTGAGGCTATGCGGTATGCAGCAGAAGTAACTATTTGAATATTCCAAAATCACTTAAAACGGAAATAATTACTTATGCAAATGGCGAGAGTAGACGCAATGCATGGGGAATTAGGTCGAGTAGTTCATCAGCAATTAGGCTGCGTTTGCACTTTGCCAGTTCCCCTGCATAGCCATGGATGAATACTGCAGTTTTTACTGCCGTGAAAGGGTCGTCTATTTGATGCAGAAAAGAGGCAATCATTCCACAGAGAACATCACCGCTGCCAGCCGTGGCTAGGGCAGGGTCTCCGCTGCTGTTATAGGCAGTATTACCTTGTGGATCGACGACTATGCTGCGTGACCCTTTTAAGACAAGGATGCAGTCTAATCGTTTGGCCACTGTTCGGGCATCGTCTAAATCTGAATCGGTGGGTTTTATCTTAAGCGCTTTAAGCATGCGTTTAAATTCACCAGGGTGGGGGGTGATAACGGTGAGTGCCTCACGGTTTAATGCGTTGCTGTCTATTGTCAATACATCAAGTGCATCGGCATCGACAACGATAGGCTGCTTGCACGATTTGAGAATCTCTGCCATAAGCTCGAGGCTGCTTTTATCGCGGCCTAAGCCAGGGCCGATTGCGATAATATCCTGATTGCTTAAATGATTGAATAGTTCCTCTTTTGCTTCGAGTGATAAAATGGCGGTGTCGCTATCTGCCAATGGAAGATGAATGAGGGCATTGGGAACAGCGTGAAAATAAGCTCGGAGGCTTTGCGGATATGCTGCGGTGACGAGCCCGCTGCCACATTTCAATGCAGCATGAGCAGCGAGGATTAAGGCGCCCGTATAGTGTGTCGAATTACCAATGCATGTGATACGGCCCTGGGTTCCTTTATGTACTACATTATCTATGCGTTTGATATTTTCATCAATTTCACTTTCAAAGGTAATTTCAAAATCTGTTTGCTGTTTTTCAACAAGCTCGTTTACCAGGCCTATATCAATGAGTTTTAGGCGGCCGGTATATTTGGGTCCATCATTTAAGACAAGCCCTGTTTTAGGCAAACCCATGGTGATGGTACAGTCGGCGACAATTGCGGAATCATTTGCCAGGCCAGTATCGGCATCGAGACCCGATGGAATGTCAATGGAGAAGACCGGTAGTTCGGCGGCATTGACCTTCTCGATAATTGTTTTATAAGGTTCGCGCAGCGGACCCTTCATTCCAATTCCCAATAGACAGTCGATGATGACTGTTCCCGGTACAAGCAAAATATCCAGCTCGTGCATATCCGTATATATATCGAGATCCATGCGCGTGAAATTTCGCTCTGCATCCCCTTTGAGTTCGAATGGGTCGCAAGCAGAAAATACTGAAATTTCAGCACCATAGGATTCGTCGAGATAGCGTGCGATAACAAATCCATCTCCGGCATTATTACCTTTGCCTGTAAGAATTAAGAAATGTGTCCAGTGGTATACAGGCTGTGTTTCGCAGTAGTTTGCAATATGGTCAAATGCCCCGGCACCAGCGCGCTCCATGAGCACTTCACCAGGAATTCCCTTTTTTATGGATCCCTGATCCAGAGCTTCCATTTGCTGGGTAGTAACGGCCTTCATTCGCTGTTAGATTTTAGGAACCTGGGTCTACCCAGGCCGTATTGTGAGCCAGCATTATTACCACCATTACCGGCCAAGAGATAATCCTTGTTCGATGTATTGCCTACAGTGATAGAATGTAATTTGAAATCGCCCGTATGGCCCATTTGTTTGAGTCGTTTATAAAGATTGAAGCGAATCATGTCGCCCTGGTGTTTGGCCAAAAGACGACTGCTCATAAAGCTGTTTTCCAGATTTGGAATGCGAAATTGTTCGCCTTGTTCGAATTCACTGCTAAGCAGTGATTTCGCTTTTGCCAGTGGTGCAGTTAATTGTATGATATAGGTTATTTCATCTATGAGCATGTGCACATTTACCTTGCTATCAAACGAGACATCTACCGGTAATTGAAACAGCGGTGTTTTTTCTAAATCAATTGCTGTGTCGTATTTATGGCGAACGGCAAGAAATCCGGCACCAACATTTGCAGTAACTAATGTATCAATTACCCCGGAATTTTTCTTTACAGTCACGGCGTCTTTTAGTAAGGGTTTCCAGAATGCATCGTCGTCATCATTTT
>JABSQK010000363.1 GCA_013215875.1 Lentisphaeria bacterium | reverse complement strand
TTGATCTTATTATCCTCAACAAGTAATACGGGATGCGCAAATTTAAAGCCGTTTTCGATCGTGGATTTTTTGCTGGCCAAATTGTTTAATGTTTTTGCATGCATCTGAAAACTGAAACTACAGCCTTCACCTAAAACACAAGAGGCGTATATGGATCCGCCCATTAAAACAGCTAGGTGTTGTGCAATCGTCAAACCAATCCCAAGCCCGTCTTGAGCACGTGTTGTTGAAGAATCTCCCTGTTCGAATTCATTGAATAATTTATTTACTTTACTTTCTGTCATGCCAATGCCCGTGTCGATAACATCTATATTTAGCAGGTAGTCATCTTTATCTACAAGTTGTTTGCAGTGGATGACTAATTTCACGATACCTTCATTGGTGAAATTCAACGCATTCATAGTAAGGTTTCGAATGATTTGCTGAAACCGCTCGGGATCCAATATTAATAGTTCAGGATATGTTTCATCAAAATCGACAACGAAGTCTGTATCGTTATTTACATAGGGATCTAATCCTTTGCTAACTTCATCAACAAGATTTCTAATATTGCATGGCTGTAGATTTAAGGTCATGTTACCGGATTGTATGATTGAAAAATCGAGAATATCATTCAGCAGGACAAGCAAGTTTTTTCCTGATACATTAATTTTCTCGACGTATTCGCGTTCTTGCGGGCCCAGATCTTTTTCAAGCAATAGTTCGCTTAAGCCAATCAAGCCATTCATCGGCGTACGAATTTCATGACTCATGTGGCCCAGGAATTCGCCTCGTATCTTATTCGCTTCATCGGCCTTTCCTTCAAAAATTCGCTTCTCTATGAGTGATTGATGGAACTCATAACTCAGCGTATCGTGCGATAACTTTGATTCGGTTATTAACAGCGCCAGTTTTTTATCTTGATAGAGCACTAGGACGATGCTGCTGAACAAAATCAGCAGGCCTATAATGAACAGGGCGCTAATCGATGAATGATAGCCCCAGGAAACACAGACGATTCCGCATGCGGATAAGAATGGCACTGTGTATTTATTATAGGGTATCATGGTGTCTGTTCCTGTGGTTTAAGGGACGATTAATATAAATAGATGTAAAGGTCGGATTCAGGAGAGGCTAGGACGCTTATAGATCCTTTTTCCGTAGGTAAATTGATATCATTAAATTTATGCCGGTCGAATACCAACGGCGTGTACATTTCAAAATGTCCATAGGTCTCAATAAACTTTGGATTACCTGTAAAATCCCCGCAAATAACATTCAGCAATTCAGCAAACGCACTCAGGCGAAGTTCGGAAGACGTATCACCCTCATCAAGATAGTCTTCTAAGGAATTAAAACATACGTTAAAAAATTCTTCAGGAATACCGAGAATAATTCGCCCTTCATTATTATCATTTGAAAAGCTTAGTACAACAAGGTAGCGATGGCCAAATTCCGGACAAGGGCAATCGTTCATGACAGGTCCGGCATCAAATTCGATATGAAAGATGGCATCCAGCATCTCTATGCAGACTTTGATTAATTGTTCGATGCTGGATTCTTTAACCATCACTATTCCCATGTCATTAGAATTTATTTGCATTAGACGCAAGATTTATACCAGGAACCACCAATTTATGAGCCTGACAAGTTATTTATTCAGAATTTGCTTTCTATCTTTGCTAATGCTGTATTAGGCATGTTCAAAATTAACCCCAAATGAGATAGATTATATTCCAGTAGGAATCACCAAAATATATGGTAGGCATGAAGATACCAAAACGAGTAGATTCTGAGTTATCAGGATTATGCGAATAGAATAAATAGTAAATAAGCTAGCATAAACGGGTAAATTTATTCGAATATCGTATTTTTTATGGTATGATTAATGCGTTAAATCGATGAATTACATTCGACTATTGGAAAATTGAATTAAATGATGGATGAATCAATACAAATACTTCTCGTTGACGATAATGAGTTGGATCGTGTGAATATTCAACGTGGTTTCAAGCATCTGAAAATTAAGAACACTATAATAATAGCAGAGCATGGTCTCCAGGCCTTGGACATACTTCGTCGTGATGATTCTGAATTAATTGCGGCGGAACCCTATATCATTCTTTTAGATCTGAATATGCCAAAAATGAATGGCATCGAATTTCTCCATGAAATTAGAAATGATACAGCGCTTAAAAATGCAGTGGTTTATGTTCTTACAACTTCTGAAAGCCCTAATGACATAGACGAAGTACGCCAATATAATGTTTCGGGATATATTGTGAAGCCGCTAGAGCGCGTTGAACTACTAAAGGCATTATCTATCTTAGACGCATACTGGTCTATAAACCAAATACTTAATTAAGTTGATTCTTCATTCTCCATGGTCTTTGGCCATGTAAATATAAAGCTTGTACCTTTCCCTAATTCCGACTCTACAGTGATTTTCCCATTGAGACTTTCGATCGTTTTCTTGACAATTGAAAGGCCTATTCCGGTTCCTTCAATTTCATCTTTTGATTCAAGTTTTTGGAAAGGCTCAAAAATCTTTTGCTGGTATTTAGTTTCAATTCCTGGTCCATTATCTTTTACACAAAATTCATAAAACCCTTTATTGGTGTCTGAACAGGAAATGCTAAGTTCAAATCCATCTTTATTGTTATGGTATTTTTTGGCATTCGAGATCAAATTAGTCATTACTTGTTCTATTTGAATCACATTTGTTCTTATTACAGGCAGATTTTCAAAACTTAATTGATGCTTATTTATTTCTAAATCACTCGCTATTTGCTTTACGAGTTCTTCTATTTCGATATCATTAATCTCTACTTTCCCTTTCCCTTTCCCTTTCCCTTTGCCTATTCCTGAGAATTCTAGAATTCCGTTGATTAAATCATCCATTCGAGTGGCCTGCTTACCCATAAGTTCGAGATTGCTTTTGACATCCATATTCGCATCTTCCTGATTGAAGTAGCCTTCTAGATCCTCTACTAAATAACCCTGTAAGTGTGAAATTCCCCGTAAAGGTGTTTTTAAGTCATGAGATGTTATATAGGCAAAATTTTCAAGCTGAAAATTTTGGTCTTCTAGGTCGGTCGATTTTTTTAGTAGTTGTTCATTTGTATCTTTTAATTCATCTGTCAAGTTATCTCCGTATTTAATTGCTTGCTGGTTTGAGCGAGTTAGCATGACAAACACAAATAATAAAAGAGAATCGATGAAAATCCCGCCAATCAGTATCAATACAGGCTGACTATTGCTGGTGGATTTATGAAATGATACAGTGCTCCTGATATCAAAGGTCCAAGGTCTGCCATACATATTGATGGTAATTTCTTTAGTAAATAAAGGATCGGGGGAAAAATCTGCTACAGAATTCATATGTTCATCATATAAAACATCTGATCCATCTTTTATGCTAATCCCAACGCTTCGGCGTTCTTTTTCGAGCGCACCTTTCATTAGCTTATGCATGATAAATGGTGCATAAACCAAAATAGTAATCGATTCTTCACGTTCAGCCTGAGTCTTTTTTGGCCCGCCTTTAAAATGAGGTGTATAGAATAAAAAACCAGGTGTTTTGCCAGTATCCTGCACCAGGACGATGGGGCCTGTTATTTGCGCAAGTCCTGTGTTGCGTGCTTTTAATAATGCGGAATGGCGGTTTTCTTCAAAAGCCATGTCCAAGCCAATTGCCTTGGCATTTTTCTCAACAGGCTCTGAGTAACTGATTGGCCAATGTTCATTTTTATCATGTGTCGGGTGCAATTTGAAATTGGGTCGGGTTTTGCGTTGCTTAGCTAAGTATGCATCCATATCTTCAGGAGCAATATTTTCTATTATACCGATACCATTAATGCCGGGATATTTTACATCTATATCTAATGACTCAGCATATGTATCCCATTCTTTATAACTAATATTTCCACCATTGGCATGGATGGTGGAAACGCAGCTCCAAAGTGCATTTTCGTACAATTCCATGCGTTCTTGAACAAGTTCTATTACTTGATTTGCACTATTCTCAAATTGGATTTTTCTTTTTTCTTCAACCTGTTTTTTAGTGAAGTACCATGCAGTAAGTGTAAGGACAAGAGACAGGCTAATTACACCCCAATGAAACCAATGAAGTTTTCCCCCATCTACTAGGATCTGCCGATCATTATTTGCTGTTTTACTTAACTCTGTCATTGCGGATAATGTATCTATTATAAAAAGAATATCAAGAGAGGATAAAATGCGCATTATTTATGCCAAAAAATAAGCCTCCCATTTTTATTTTCATTTATACGCTTAGCTTTTTCTCTGAACGTCACCCGGTTTATGGGAACTAAACCTGGTACGCAAAAAGGCCCAGGCTTAACGCCTGGGCCAGTCCCGCACACTCCACAAAGTCGTGGCTTAATATTTTAGCTAATCCTTAATATTGATATTTCAGCAATTAGCTACCAGCGGGCAGATATACGACACGGTCTTCAGGGATCGGAGAACCCTTTTTCATGTCAGTGAGAATTTCTGCTACTGCATAGTTTTTGAAGATTTTCGTTACCTTTATCTGACAAATATATTCTTGCTGACGCGCAACAGTCAGTGTCAGATTCATTGGTATTTTCTGATCGCATCCTAAATCAATCACAACATAATTATAATTGTAATCAATCCTGGTTATCTTGCCATCAAAGGGTGTAGTTGAAAAAGGCCCCTCAGGCCCATTACCTTCGCAGACTGCCAACTTTTCTTTCCAGTCGGCTATTTCTTTATCCTTGCCTTTGAGACTTGTTTCATTTTTAACAATTTCGGCATGGGAACTTATTAGATCTTTTTCTTTTTTGGCAAGGTTATCTTTCAGGTCTGTATTTTCTGCTTTCAGGTTGTCTACTTGTTTTACCTGGGTCATAAGATTTTCAAGACTTTTTTTGTACCTTTCGATGGCCGCATCTTTTGTGGCAATGACATCTTCAGGTGAAACTTTCATGCGCTCAACTCCACCAAGCTTGCTAATCGTTGCCTTAATCAAGTCGCGGTATTTTCCATTGAAACTTTGCATGGAATCAATTTCGCCGAGTACATCTGCAGACATATTCTGGTATGATTCAGCGTCGCGGATATTTTCTATGCTTTCTTCCGGCTTAAATTTGAGAATTGTTTCCGACAGTTTTTCAACGAGGTGTTCATCGCGATCGTTCACTTTTTTCATGCTTTCTTGCATCGTGGAAAAATAGCCTTCCGCACCACTCGTAAGAGCAGAATCGTGCAGGTCGATTTGTTCGATATCTTCCAAACCGAAAATATCATTTACCCTACTGATGTGCTCACTTAATTCTCCGCGTTGGCTATGAACATGTTTTGCCAGGCTGCTTAAACCGGACAGATTCGCATCATATGCCGCGGGATCGTGAAGATAGGTCTGTAAATTCAATGAACTTTTATTGAGTTTTTCGGCGCCATATTTATCTGTTACATTTTTCGGTGAGACTGTTTTTAGCTCATCGATTGTTTTTGCAACTTCTTCTGCAAGTTTGTCACGATTATTCTTTACGAGTTCTCTTTGTTTGAAAAGCTTTGTTCCGAAAAACAAAGCTACGGTTGCGAGTATCACAATTAATACATTGAGGATACGGTTAAAATTAGCCATTGCCTGTGTCCTTAAAATTAAGGTTTAATTATTAATATTTATTACTTCAACTTTCATCCACTATAAAATAAATAGGGGTGAAAAGTCAATATCAGAATTCAAAATTTTAATTATTGAGGCTAAGTTTGTTGAATTATCGATTGAATAAGAAATTGAGAGAGTAAAAATGTATATGAATTATTTTATAAAATTGCCAAATTAAATTTTAAAAACTAAGGCACGATTTAGATGAATCAGGTGTTTATACAATCTTGATAATTCATCATCAGGTCGATGTTGTCTGGAGATAAAATAGAGACCTATTAATAATAGAATAGCGCTATACTATAATGATAAGAGTGAGTTAAATCGATGTTTAAAGATGCAAAATTATCCGTTTGCCGCAAGTACCGCTATGCCCTATGGCGAGTCTGGGATGAGTCAAAAGACAAAGCGATGTTTGTTTGTCTGAATCCATCTACTGCAGATGAAACAATCGATGACCCCACTTTAGTTCGCTGCATAAACTTCGCATCATCCTGGGGCTATGGTGCTGTCGTAATGGCCAATCTATTTGCTTTTCGGGCAACGGATCCTGATGATATGAAGATTGCTAAAAACCCTATAGGCGAAGAAAATGACCAATGGCTCATGGATTTGTCAAAGAATGCATCAATCGTTATCTGTGCATGGGGTAATGATGGCGGCTATAAGAATCGTGCCAATAGTGTAAATGAAATACTAACAAAGCAGCATTATTTAAAGCTAAATAAATCTGGCGAGCCGGCACATCCATTATATCTCAGAAAAAATCTGAATCCAGTCAAGTGGGATAATCTCTAAGCCTTCGAGCAAAAAGAGAACACTCACATTTACCAGATTCACCGCTGCGATTCCTTTGATAGAAGCGTCTTCGGATTTTTCAATTCATCTTGTTTATTCCCGTACGAAGACTAAATTAAAGATGTATGATAGCGACACTAATTAACTTAATAATGGAGTAGATTATGTTTATAAAGTATGCACTTGCCCTCTCAATGTTTGTCTCAATTACAAACGCCAAAACGATTAAAATAACGAAAGGATTGGATCTAAAAATCTCAATCCCTAAAGGATATAAAATAAGCAAAGTAGAAAACACCGTGCCGAATCTTCCTGAAACGATTATTATTTCGAATGGGGATTATCAAGTCGTCTTCAATTCGATCCCTATGACTAAAACTAATCTTAAAAATGTGGGTGGGCTTGAAAAGCTTTTGGGCATGATGACAAAGAAATTGAAATCCGGTGCAGTTGAGAAAAAATTCCCTGTTAAGAAATTAAAAATTACCCCCTCTGCATATGTGACAATTACCGATGCAAAAATGGTCGGCAAAAAAAGTGCTCATAATAATTGGCGCTGCGCAACTGCAGGTGTAATACACGGTAAAAAAATGGTTCTTAATTTTACGCTCTTCTCTCATTCATTTAAAGGCAAAGAGTATAAAAAGCTCATGAAAATGCTGAATGGCCTGAAGATAAAGTAAGAAAAATACAGCAGAAGCCAAGCTGTTTAATTGTCGCCTTCCTTAAAGGAAAGGTGATCATGGCCAACATAGCCTTGCGTCCATTTCCCGCCATCCCAAATCATTTCATTAATTGAACACATGGGCCAAAAGACTTTGAACTCTTTATCCTTGAGCAGTGCCCGTACCATAAACATAACAGCAGCGCCATGCGTGACAAGGACGATTTCGTCTTCGTCGTCTGAATTGGCCAATATAGACTCAATGGCCTTAGCGCAACGATCGTAACACACCTCGTCTGTTTCCGGATAAATTGTCCTTGCAACGCTTTTGTAGTTTGGGTCAAGGTTATCGCCAAACTGTAGCAGCGCTTCATCATGAGTAATATGTTCCGGATACTTCTCACACCATTCCGGATTCAGCCATTCGCCTAAGCCATGCTCGATGCGAATCTTTAATGCAAAGCTTTCGTTTATCGTTACAGCTGTCTGAATCGTTCGCAGGTAGGGCGAACAGTATATCGCTTGCGGCTTATGATCGGTCAACCATAAGGCCGTTTCACGAGCCATCTGAAAACCTGTTTCATGCAGGGGTGTATCATGGGGCCGTTCAGCAGTTGCTGACCACTCGGAATCCATGTAGTCCTGCCGCATGCCATGACGAATTATATAGACAGTACGTGGAATTTTTTTTCCTTTCGCTAACATATGTAATTAGTGATTGATTAAATACTTGAGTTGAAGAACTCTAACACGAGATAGATTAAAGACAAATTACCCAAAGCAAATCGATAAAAAGAAATGCAAATTGCAGGTTTAGTCAGGGGGGTATTGGATTTTAAGGAGCCCATAGAATAGTCTTAATTATGAATCAAAGGATTCTTTTTAGTTATTATGGATTTAAGAGTTTTTTAAGTTTGTCTTTATCGGGGGAGGAGAGTTTGAGGGATTCGGGTATATCTGGTTCCAGGTCGTCTTCGTCGAAATTATCATAAATATCGGCGAGAGCACCCGGGTTTTGTTCAAGATAATCATTGACTATCCGTTTAATATCTGACGGGCCTTCCGAGCAGAGCTCAGATGCGAGTTTATTCATCAAGTCGGGATTTCGTTCATCGGCTGGTTTGCCGAGTTCGGCGATGATTGCGTACACGTCTTTATTCATTTTTTACACCTCTTGCATTACCTGAGCAATGCCTCCTTTAAACTAGTTTAACCCCTTACAGGGCTACGTTGAATTACCGGCTCGTTGGCCGATTTCGCAATTCTTTGATACTTCTTACGGTCTCTGGTGCTTTTTCTGTCAAGATTTTTTGCATTTTATCCCGGGCCCGATTTAGGTTCAAATGAAAGGCATTTACAGTCATATCGAGTGCCATGGCTTGATCTTTTCCGTGCATATCGGGATTTTCCATACTGTAGAGTAGGGCGATCTTTTGTTTCTCCGGAAGGAAGACCATTGCTTGCTTAATGATAACCAATACATCGGCCTGATTTATTGAGCGTATAGGGCTATCTAAACCAAGGCTAAACTTGTCTTCCTGGTTACTGCGATAGGACTCCTGGCGGTCCTCTGATGGAAGTTTACGCAATTCGTCGATGATCTTATTATTAATAACCGTGCGTAGCCAGTGAGAAAAGTTCATACGATCGCGGCAGGAATCATACTTACCCTGATTTACTCGCTTGCGTATATGGATGAATACTGCGTTGAGAAAACGGTCGTGCAAAGATGTATTGAAGATCTTACGCTGTATTTGGCGATTAATGATGGCATAGACATAGACATAAAAGAGATCTTTAAGCTCCTGTTCACGATCTACCTTAGCATTCAGAGGGTCGTAATCCTCCATAAATTCAGCAATAGGCGTTTCTTCGGTGCTTCCGTGGTGTAAAGCGCGCTTAATATCTGTACGGGTAATCGTGGAGATAATACGGTCGTTTTCGTCTATAACTGCCAAAACATCGTATGTCATAGCAGCCAATGCAACAGTTACCGTGATATCATGCTTAACTATATCTGCCTTATAATCTGCTGGAAATGTATCCTGACTCATTGTTTGTCCCATTTTTAATGAATCTATAAGATAAGTAGGTGTAGCTAGAATTCAAATTTACTAACAGATTATTAACAGGTGAAAATAGACTTATTAACAGGTGGATAGTTTTATGTCGTAAAATGTTGATTATAAAGTCCTTAGCATCCTTACTTAGCCTCAATATTTGACATATTAATTATACATAAGATATATTATGCGACGTTGTGTTATGCCTGAAAGGAGGGTAAGCTTGGTGAAATTCATACTTATGCTGCACGGCTTCTGTTCTGATTCATTTTGTATTTAATTCAGTAATTCTTGTTAGTTATCTTGTAAAGCTCTTTCGATTTATTAGTTTGAATTTAACTTCAACCCAAACAAAAGGACGGTTTTGTATGAAGAAAGTAATCTGTTCAGCAATATTTGCTGGCGCAATGATGTTTACCGCATCCGCAGGCAACAACAATATAGGTGCAGGACTTGGAACAGTGATCTTTGAAGGTCACGATGGATTAGTCTCGCAGACACTCGCAGCAACGACCAATGGTATTTGCATGAATCAGCTCTTTGCAATTACATCGGGTACGCTTGGAGCAGAAAAGCCAGATAGCTTGTGGGCCACAAATGAGATGAATAAGTTCATCAAGGGCAACATGGACAAAGTAGCAAAAGATATTGCTACTGGAAAAGGCGAAACCATTGATACACTCGCTGCAATCCTTAAGATTGAGGATAAAGATGCATTCTCTGCCTTACTTCAGGCAAACTTCGACAAAATCTATACGTCAGAAGCAATTACGCATGAGCAAGTTGTTGCCAATATCATGAAGGTAGTCAATAGCTAATATCTTGATACCGCGTTTAATATTTAAGTACAGTCGGATTCCGGCTGTACTTTTTTTTATACATATTCTCTCCCCTCACCTTGTGGCTGAAACTCTACAATCCGTCATCCAAAAGGCCGAGAAGCGTAAGCTTGCAGCCAATGCTGACTGGCTAAGCTTGCTGCATTATGACGGTAGCAAGAGTGTTGTTGACGATCCTAAATTCTTCTTATCTACTCAGGGTAAAAAGAATGCACATGCAGAATTGCTCGCTACCATTAAAGCGTTCGCGACTGGTGATGCGAGCAATGCGAAGCATGCAATAAATCGCTTTCCCGCCCGTCTGGCTTGGCTGCTGGATGAAATTCCCGAAGCAAAAACACTATTCAAAGCGACTGAATCAGCAGAATTCAAGAAAATTTGGACTACCCTGAAGCCGCAAAAAATAAAATTAATATTTCCAAGTCAGTACATGAACAACCCGGCATCTCTTTTTGGCCATACGCTATTGAATATTGAAGGCTGGCGCAATGAAAAATTGCTGGCGTATTCATTAAACTATTCGGCAATCACGACCGAGACCAATGGCTTGGTGTTTGCTTTCAAAGGTGTGATTGGTTCTTATAAGGGTTTTTATTCGATAGATCCATATTATCAAAAGGTTCAACAATACAGCGACATAAGCATGCGTGATGTATGGGAATACGACCTAAATTTGAATGCAGTTGAAATTCAGCGCCTGCTGATGCACATTTGGGAAGTTCAATCGATTTATTCTTATTATTATTTCTTTGATGAAAACTGTTCCTATAATCTCTTATTCGCATTGGATGTTGCGCGTCCTGGCTTGAATCTTATCGCTAAGTTCAAGAAGCCCTGGGTCTTGCCGGTTGATACAATTAAGTCGATTAAAAACAGCGGTTTAATTGAGTCAATGGCATTTCGTCCATCCCGTGCAGCCAAAATAAAAAGCATCAGCAGCACAATGACTATAAGAGAAAAGCAACTGGCGATTGATTTGGCAGTTGCTAAAAAACTTAGATCTAATTTTTCTCTTGTTGCTGGCCTTGAGAAAGCGTTGCAGATCCGGATCTATGATTTGACGAGTGAGCTGGTCGCTATCAATTTGCAAGAGGGTCGAATTAGCAAGGGCGATTACCGCAAGGTTTATCTGGGTACATTAAGTCGCCGGGCAAAACTCGGCAGGACTGATGAATACCAGATTCCAACGCCTGTAGATCCTGTAAAGGGTCATGACTCCTTGCGCCTCTCAGTTGGTGGCGGGACCTATGATAAAGAGAATTTTATACATCTTGGCATACGCGGAATTTATCATTCACTTGATGACCCATGGCCGGGCTATGCAAAAGGCAGTTCTATTGAAGCGGTCAAATTGGACTTTTATTATTTCCCCGATAAAGGCGATGTGGAATTGCGAAAACTCGAGCTGGTAAAAATCTCATCTTTAAGTCCTCGAGATGATTTCTTCAAGCCGAAGTCATGGCGCGCGGATCTTGGCGTGGAAAGCCTTTTGCCTGACTCAGATGACGACTTTCATCTGAGTCCATACTTTTATTTTTCCGGTGGTTATACCGCAGGTCTTTCGAACAATGTGGTTTTGCTCTATATTCTGGCTGGCGGAAAAGCAAATTTTTCTGGGCACTTTGACGACAAGCATATTTTATATTCAACATTGGAAAGCGGATTCTTATATTATCATTCACCGACCATTTCATCTCAGCTAAATGTACAACAAGGCTGGGGGATCTCAGGACAAGAAAACAGCTTTAACGAATCGGAGTTTAAGTTCAATTGGCATGTTCATAAGGAAGTAAACCTCAATAGCTTCTTCCGGCATCATGAGAATTTTGACAAGAGCTGGAACGAATATGGCCTGTCCTTTAGTCTCTTTTTTTAACTACAGTAAAATTCACGATAACTAAAGCACGTTGACGGTTTGTCTGAAATGTTGAAGATGAGCATGATTGCAGTATTATAAAGCTATGAAAATATTACGACTATTGGCATTGCCTGTTCTTTTAGTTTCCTGCTCCTGTACGACTAAAGTCGTAACTGATGACAGTTGGCTATTTAAGGTGAATAAGAAACCATTGATATCTTTGGTCTATTATCCTGTGCCTATAGATACAAAGCGCCGGCTGGCAGAACCTGACCTTAAAACAGATTCCTGGACAGTGACCAAGATGAAGTTGGATATCGAGCGATTCAATGAGTTGGGCATAGATGTTTTGAAGATAAAGCTCGATCCCTTCAATAAAATGGGTGTCAATGATGCTGCCCTTAAGTCGTTTCTTAAATTATTAAAAGAAGAGAAGGGCTTCAAGATTATTCTTAGTGCGGAATGCCGATCCCGGGATAATATCTCCATACGGTCATTTCTTGACTGGAGCTTTTCGTTGAACATTTATAATCACCCGGCTTATATGACCTGCAACAACAAGCCCATTGTAGAGTTGGTTAATGTGGCAGATCCTGTATTGAAACTGATTGGATTATACATCGACTATAAAACCTGGCACGTCAAGCATGAATACTCGAGTTACCCTGAACTGAAGTTTACCCAGCTGTCAAATAAGAAAGATGAGATAAAAGTTGTCGCTGCCTTACGCGGTCGATATACCTGGATAAAACGAAATCCCGCCTCTTTCCAGCACTGTTTTCAAACACTGGCCCAAATAGGGTTTAAATTTATCGAGATTGATTCCTGGAATGATTATAGTAAAGGATCCTTTATCGAACCCAATACTCATGATGGGCGATTATTTTTTGATACATTAAAGCGAAACGTTAAGCAGCTTAAACAAAAGTAAGCACCCTGCCCTTATGATATTTACTGTCGATCTTGAAGAGTATTTTCATGCGAATATATATGATGGCGTTATTGAT
>JABSQK010000362.1 GCA_013215875.1 Lentisphaeria bacterium | reverse complement strand
CCTACTATTTGTACGCCCAGCAGTTGCCCTTTATGATCGATGACCATTTTTAAGAGGCCATCTTGAATGCCGGAAATTTGTCCACGAGCCATCTCGCTAAAATCTGCCTTGCCAACATATACGTGCTCGTATTTGTTTTTGGCTTCATCCACACTTAAGCCGACTGTTGATATTTCCGGGATGGTATAAATTCCTATGGGAGTTAAATCCATTGTTGAGCCCGGGTCCAGTTTAAGCGCGTCGCATATAGCCAAACGTCCTTGTTCCATCGAGCACGATGCGAGTGCCGGAAAACCTATAACATCTCCCACAGCGTAAATTCCTGGGACATTTGTTTCGTAACCGTCGTTGACTTTTATGTTACCTCTGTCCGTTAACTCAATACCGGTTTCATCCAAACCAAGACGACCGATATTTGCTACACGTCCTTGAGCAACAAGCATTTTGTCCGATTTCACTTCAATGCCAGATTCAAGTTTTGTAATTACCTGAGACCCGTCAAAATGAATATCCGCTATTTCCTGCTGCCCCATATAGGTACCACCAAACTTTTCAAAACTTGTAATGAATTTATCTGTTAAATCAGCATCGAGGAATCCGAGAGGTCGATCATACTTATCAATCATGGTGACTTTTACACCCAGGTTTGAAAAGATCGAGGCATATTCACAGGCAATCACACCGGCACCAATCACGGTCAATGATTCCGGTAGATATATCATCGACAGTATCGAATCGCTATCCAGTATATTTTCATGATCGATAGGAATATGTTCCGGATCGCGCGGGCTGGATCCTACTGCAATGACAATGGTATCTGCAGTGTACGACTTTTTACTACCTTTTATAGATGTGACTTCGATCGTCTTAGGGTCTGTAAATTTTGCCCTGCCGCGAATTAGTTCTACAGAAGATTTATCCAGTTGATCAGACAAATAATCCACTAGGGAGTCCAGAACATTTTCCTTGTGTAGCATTAATCCTTCGACCTGTATATTGTCTTTAAATTTTAACTCAAGCACGGCCTTACTTTGCATGCACTTTTGCACATTCACGGCGCTTTCGCGAAGTGTTTTAGAGGGAATAGTACCATGATGCACGCAGGAGCCACCTATTTCACGACCCCGTTCGATGACAACGACTCTGGCACCGGTTTTTACCGCTTCGATTGCAGCATTCTGGCCGCCCGGGCCACTGCCAATAATGATAACATCGTAATCAGTCATGCGAATTTGATTAGCTCTTCTATTGCTTCCGATTTCTGTAGAAGACCCTCTATATCATCCGGATATAGATTTAATTCATCGACCACCGGATGCTCGTAAATATCGCTTGCTTCTTTGGATTCGTCCTGAAAAAGGAATGATGCGAATTGAGATGCCAGGCATGTAGCCATGACTTCGTCCTTGAAGCGTTCTGCTTTTGAAAAGTCTGTCCAGTGCTGAATGGTTATAGCAATTTGGTCTGGCAATTCCCATTTTTCTGCTAGCTTTAATCCCACAGATTGACTCAGTAGTTCCATCAATTCGAGAATTGTCTCTTTATTCAATTCCTTTATACGCAATTTTTTGCGCAGCCTTTTGGAGTTGAGAATGTTTAAAAGAACGGGTTTTCCAACTTGATGTAATAAAGCAGAGAGATAGGCACTTTCCACATTGCGCCGCCGTAGTTTGGAAATTTCTTTAGCGAAGGCACTGCTTGCCAGAGAGTGTTTCCACATATAATCAATTTCCTCTTCAAATCCCGGAACTGCAAAAATATTATCCTTGAGCGATGCTGCAATGGCTATTTCACCCATCAGTCGCATTCCCAGTCTGGTGACGGCCTGCTGCAAGGAAACGATCTCTACATTGCCGCCGTATATCGACGAGTTGCTT
>JABSQK010000361.1 GCA_013215875.1 Lentisphaeria bacterium | reverse complement strand
ATCTGAAGGGAAAAAAGTGGAACATGATGGCAAGGCATACATGCGTTATGAGTTTTACCCTAAAAAGTCTCATCGCAGTACACGGGTGATTGGGCCTTTATACTTTAAAAGTAATTTGAAGGATGGTACGCGACTTCCTTGCTATTTTCAAGCAATCTTTGATGGTGGTAAGCAGGAATTGCAAAAGTGCGATATCCTGGTCAAGAAATTCCCTACTCCAGGCATGCCCAAGAAAATTCTGGCCATTATACAATGGATGGGGCAAGCCGATTATTTAGGCTGGCCGGATATGCTAGATAGTTATGAGAAACTTGGCTTTAACTCTGTACCATTTGGTCGGGCATTTACAGATAAATATTATCCGCCAATAAAGAAATTCATGTCGCAGGCCAGAGCTCGAGGGATGACAATTACTTCTGGTTTATCTTCATTTCACCGCTTAAGATACTATGACGAAAGCCGTTCCGTAGGCAATCATGACAAAAAAGCTCATGATATCTGTCCGGCTTACCGAGGCAAGCATTTTTGGGATGAGGTACATGCAGTTGGAGACTGGTCCTTGCAAGTGAATGCTGAGTATGTCATGTTGGATGTGGAATGTTACGCCAATGGTGCTAAAAAAGGCTGGCGACAAGAGTGTGGTCGCTGCAATAAAGTCATTGCCAAATCGGGCCTGAAACCAAGAGAAGCCATCATTTCTCTGGGCAGTGAGATACATCAGGTTACCAAGCAATATTTAAGTAAGGTTTTTACCAAGGCTGGCAAACCAGTTCCAAAGTTAGCCTGGTACAACGCTGAACCAGGAGGCAAAGTATATAACGATTGTTTCCGCTTTGATGATACTTATAAAAATGGCGACGATGTGGCATGCCCATCCATTTATTACAGCATGAAAGCTCTGGTAGCAGGTGAGAAAATTCGACGCATTCGAGCGCTAATGGATAACGGCGATATTATTCCGCACGCCACGATGGGTTATCTGGATACGGGAGGCTGGGAAAGAGAGTATCCTAGCGTATGGGTGCATGACCAAGTCTTAGAGATATACGGTAGCGGGGCGCGAGGAATTGCCTGGTTCTGTTTTGCTAAAATGGAAGGTTCTGACTTGTATTATTACGCCAAAGCCATGCAGGCTATCAATCCAGTCGCGGAGCTAATCTACGATAGCGAGCCAGTGAAGGGTGTTAGTGCAGCTGGTATTTACTCAGCAACTGCAATCAAAAAAGGTGACTCTTATTTGATCTTAGTTTCAGAATATGAAAACGGCAAGTCTGGAAAAGTTAAGGTCACTTTCCCAGTATCTGTATCCGGTCGTTTGACAGATCTGTCGCATAAAAAAGATCTAGGTAAAGTTGAGGGCAAGGTCATAGAGTTTGACTTTAAGCCAGGCGCCGAAGGTGCCTTCACGGCATTGTACCTAATCAAATAATTCTTCAGGAAATAATTATAGAAAAGGAGTTTTTTAGAATGAGTTTTCGCATGGCATCAAAAGCAATAAGCCTAATTTTTGGACTGGCTATATTGTCAGGCATGCAATCTGAACTTCTAGCCGATGAGGAAAAATATTCGACAATTTGGGTAGGTAATTGGCCACTTGATAAAATTGTTATAGATCCAACAGGCCCTCAAAAAGGCAAAGCATTCTTGCCAAATTCTACTGGTGGCACCCGCTGTGAGTTTGCAGGTAAAGATCCATTGCCGAAATTAGTCGAAGTCGACAAAAAGATTGAAATGCGCTTCGCTGATTTCAATAAAGGGGGATGTCTTTCTGTAACTCGCGGCGGCGCGATTCTTTTCGGGCCAAAGTTTCACATTTACTGCGAGGTAAAGATACGTAAGCTCACCCCGCACACGGCTTTTATCGCTTGCAAAAGTGGCGGTCCAATGGGAGGCTTCAAGCTTATATATATGTCTCGCCGGAAGATCTTACAATTTCAATTCTCAGATACCAAAGAGAACTATACGCTGGAATGCATCCTCGATAAGCCGTTAAAGACGAACAAGTGGCTGGCAATCGATGTTAAATATGATTCGAAAGATCTTATTGTTTCTTTGGATGGTAAAGAAGTCGGCAGAAAAGCCTTTAAAGATAAAGTGCTGGCGAAAAATAGACACCGATACCCTTTGCTCTTTGGTGGCTATTCAAACACGAATTTTTTCGCCGGCAGTATTCGCAATGTCAAATTGTGCATTCTGATGAAAGGCATAAATGCTCCGGCGCATAAAGGTGCTGAGGCCTATGCTAGAAATAAAGAATTCAAGTATCCAGATCCGGAAGCGATAAAAGTGGGCGTCTATTCAAGCAGTTATAACAAAGCCCGTGCTGCCAAATTTATATCCTGGTTAAAAGGTAAAGACTTTGAAATGGCCAAGAAGATCAGCACCGACGAAATCATAACTGGTGGCATCCTAGATCCAAAAAATGTCGACGTATTAATCATGCCAGATGCAAAACAGATCCCCTTGAAAGTTTGGCAGAAAATCCCTCCATATATTGCAAAAGGCGGCCATATAATATTCGATGGCGTGCCGAAAATAGCCCTGACTGGAGAAGATGATAAATGGACTGAGTTTCCGATTGCCTATGCCTCAACCTTGAGCTGGGCCTATAACGAAGGCCCAGGAACGGATCTGCACTGCTATTATGAATTGAATAAATTAAGAGGGCTTTGGCGCACTATAGACAAGCCCTTATTGCGATCAGACATAAGGCTGAAGAAATTGATAGAATTCAGCAGGCCATATAAACCAAGGGGTGGTGGAACACGGTCGATTCAGCCGGTTGTTTTTCGTCATGGCAGTGCGAAGATGCTTCTTAAAAGGACTTACCGCAATTGTATGACTTTTAATCCTTTTTTCTTTTCTGATGGAGACGAGTTGCTTGCTCAACAAGCGGTTATGGTGCGGCATCATTGTAGCGTCTTGAATGGCGGCACCACCAGCTTTGTTGACATTACCAATCCCAAAGCCCAAGGATTCAGGCTTCTGACGGATGCGGATGGGCCAAAAATTTTAGCTGCCATGGTGCGATTAAGCAAAGGAACTTGGCCTGGAGAGATGAAGCCACATGTGTACGAGACTTATATCACCCTAAAAGACCAGCTATCATATCTTAAAGACCGCTATATAGAAAGTACTTATTTAGATCAGTCGATAACATTTTTAGCGACGAATTTAAATCGGCAGAGTGATCAAGAAGACGTAAAAAACGTCAATGCGAAATTCAAGGATCTTGAGAAACAGGTCTTGGGCTTGAGCGAAGGACATGCATTATGGCGCGAGAATGACACGCCTGCCGCCTTATATCAAAAGGAATTCCTTTTGGCCAGTGTTAATAACATGCTGAAGAAAGTCGATTCTCATCTAGCCATTCAAGGTAATCTGCGCAAAAAACTCCTGGCTGCGTCGAGCAAAAAATCTGTGCCCTTACCAAAAGGAGAAATGCAGGTTGGCCTTTCGGTCTGCGACGATCCCCTTCACGGTTATATGCATCATCGCATGAAGAAATATATCCAAGATGCCGGCATGGATACTTATGCGTCTAGCTTGTTCTTTTATTTTAACGATGATACTGCAAAAGACATTGCCTATGAGAAAGCCCGTGCAGCTAGATTAGAGCAGCGCTGCAAAGACATTGGCTATGACTTTGCGCCCCAGATTTTTGGCCCTTTGCCACATTCTCTGGTTAATAAATATAAGGACAAAGAAGGCCGACCAGGATGGAATCCCTTGAAAGGAAAAGCGACGAAAAGAATTCCGTGGTCCAAGAAAATGTATGTTACCCCGGTTTTTTCTGACGCATTTAAAGACCCGGAATATAGGCCCTGGTTAAAAAGACGTGGTGAATATATGAGCAAGATCGAAAGCATAAAGGTCATAAGTAGTGGTGGTGAAGGCCTCATGCATGAGTACGATGGCTACTCACCAAAAGTAATAAAGCTGTACCAAAAATGGCTAAAAAAATATTTCGGCAGAATTAGTAAATTAAATGATACATGGAATACAAAGCATAAGACATTTGATCGTATTGATAGCCCAAGAGCTTACCCCAAGAGTCAAAGTGAAAAAGCCAATTGGTACCAATGGAATAATTTCAGGGCTGAAAGTGTAACAGATTATTTCGCCACTGTTTATAAGGAGATGAAAAAAGGTGCACCTAATAAATTGATAAGTTCTTGCATGAATCAGGCATCTACCGGAGATGGCCTGGACTATTACGCATTTTGTAAATATCAAGACAAAGCTGGCTTTCACAACACGCCGACAAATAAACCGTGGTACAGCCCTGGATTAGCCCCTAAAGGTATACCTGGTATGAATTCCGAAACCAAGAGCATTAGTCCACATCATTACCCATGGCGCTCTGGTGGAGAACAGGCGAAACAGTTCAGCATCCGCTTTGACACTATGCGTTTCTTGGCGTCTGGCGTGACAGAAGTGCAAGAATTTACCTGGGGGGGAGATGGCCTGGGGCAGAGCGACGGATTTTTGAACCTCTCAGGCGCTGAATATAAGCATTTTAATCGTTGGAAGGAAAAGTGGGAAGGTGTGGTCGGCGGTGAACATGGTAGAGAATGGGCTGATGTGGGACTTTATTGGTCATTTGCTACGAAAGTACAGATGGGTTTCCCGCAGAAAAACTTTTATCTCGCCTTTCGACTGATGGACCGTTGGAATGCCATTTTAGATTCATTAAATGTTCCCTTTGAAACAATACCCAGGCAGAAAGTTAAAGCCGGTGAGATCAATCACTTGAAACTTATAATCCTGCCGCAAAATGTGTATTTAGAGAAAGAAGTGGCGCAAAAACTGTTGGCCTATGTCAAACAAGGCGGCAAAATATTGTTAGTTGGAGAAGGTGGAAAATACGATGAATTTGGTACAGAGATGGATCTATTTTTCCAGGAGGCTGGCCTGGTTTATACCGCGATGGAAGCTGTGCCTGTGGTATTGGCAAAGCAGAACTTCCCCACAACCGCCCTCCGCACTAATCATGATCCAGAAGACGGTGACCATGTCGTCGGCTTTTCGACCTTTATCGAAGCAGGACAAAAAACTCTCCGTACTTATGATGACGATACGCCAGCTGTGGTAAGTGCACCCATTGGCAAGGGGCAAATTTATTTTCTTGGCTTTGCCTTGAGTGACACAGAAGAAGTACTCAAAGGTGAGTACAGCAGAAAAGGATTGGTTCATCAGCTGATACAGCCACTGCTAACAGAGATGAAGATAAATCGACCCATTACATGCTCCGATCCAAATATGCTAATTAATACATGGAAGGGAAAAAATGGTTGGCACTATGCCATTATCCAAAACCGTTCTGCAGACGAAAAAAATTGCACCATGACAATACCTGGCAAAGTCAGCTCCTTAGTAGAACTTAATGACTTGGTCACCATAAGAAAGAAAGATGGCGCTGATACAATATTTTCAATGCCGTTTATGAAAGCGGGTGCTCGTGCAATAGCCTGGAGGAAATAATCATGAGAAATTCATATCATCAATCAATAATCCTCTCCGTGTTCCTAAGCACTTTAATGGTGACAGTAAATCTTTGTGCCGATGAAATTCTCTGGAAAGGTGAATGGGATCGCAGCCAAGTCAAAGTGGATAAACACGGCATGTATCGCTTTTCTTTGATACAGGAAAAACATATAGCCAAGGCCACAGGGTGGGTTTTAAAATTACAGAAAGGATCAATTGTCAAAAAACAGGAAATTGTCCAGGGCAAAGCGACTATTTTTAAGTTTGGTCAGGATGTGGTGAAAATCACACATAAAAACCTGGTAATTCTTAACGATGAAAGAGACCATATGGTAGAAGAAGGCAGCATCGGTTCTTTTGTCTGCTTATTGATAACAGAACCAACTTACCTGCTGCAAAAATCGGAGAAATTTCACAAGCGTGATTCAAGCGTCCTTGAAAACTCTTATTTAAAAATACGCCTCCTTGCAGGTAACAAAGGTGGTATCGTTGAAATATTAGAAAAATCCTCCAAGAAGAACTTTGTTTATTTACCAAGTCCTCGTGAAGCAGGCAGCGATTACTCCAATGCTGGTCTGATAGATCTGCATGGTGGCATTACTAGCTATGCAGCAGAAAGATACAAAATAAACGTCAAAGAGAAAAATTCGATTCTGACTTTAAACATGACATCGTCAGAAAACCCCAACCTGGCAGTTGAAAAAAATGTCTCAATTGGAAAAAATTCTTGCTATTTTGATCTAATAAGTAAATTAAAAGTTACAAAAGGAAAGCCGGGAAAAAGGATGATCCGCCATAAATTCAGCCTACAATTTAAAAACCTCGGGCAGTCTTATGGTTTTTATCCGGATGGCAAAGGGAAAGTAGTTAAAAAACGCTTCGTGGAAATGCAGAAAAATAGCGAGCTTTACCTACCGAAATGCCCCTGGATTGTTTGTAAAGACAAAGATACTGGCAGCGCACTAGTCGCGGTCTATGAAATTGATGATGATTTTCAGCAAATGTATATGTTTTTTGCCCCGGAGTTCTTTTGCCTTGAAGCATTTTTAAAACCAAAAGTTTTAAAGCCTGGTGATTCGATGTCTTTGAAAGCGCGATACTTTTTTATGACTGGCGTTGACTATATAACAAACGTCAATAAGAATGGCATAATCGGCATCAAAGGTAAAAAGTCCTTTTTCAACGAGGGTGAAGAAATACCTTTTGAATTGAGTATTGGCCTGTGCTCTGGAGCGATAGCAAAAGTTGAAATTGAAATTCAAGACCAGGATGGCAAAAGCTTGTACTCTACGAATCAATTGCAGCGCCTACATACAGGAATTATGCAAGATTTGCAGTTCACTTGGCGCGGTCAAAGTAAAAAAGGCAAATATTATGTCGTGGCGAAGGTCTATGATCTTGACAAAAATATACTTATAATTGGTAAAGAAAGCTTCTCTATTATCAAGCGGGACAATAAAAAGTTGGAAAGCCTTGCGAACAAACTTGAGTCAAGGATGGCAAAATTACGCAGGGATAAAAAGGATCGACCCAAATTATTCAAAATTGCTAAACTTCAGGCAAAAATTAAGAGACTTTTAAAAAAGGGCAACACTGAAGAAGCTGAGAAATTGTATAAAAAAGCATTCGCGATTCGATGAGTAGGAGATAAATACTAATTGTGAAAAAAATTAGAAAGCAATTTAGATCTTTCACCCTGGTAGAATTACTGGTAGTGATTGCAATAATCGCCATTCTCGCTTCTATGCTATTACCAGCTTTGTCTAAGGCAAAAGAAAAAGCTCAGCGGGTGCTGTGCCTCAATAACACCAGGCAGTTAGGTATGGCAATTAATTTGTATGCTGAATCTAATGATGACTACCTGACCCCAAATCAAAATCAACCCGGATTAGGTTATGCCATCGAGGATATTGGATATTATTGGTTTAGCGCCTTAGGTACAATGAGTCCGACCGATCCAATAACAATAATAGACCAAGATCCTGAGGATCCTAATACGGTCTTCAGTTGCCCCTCTAATCCTTTATTATATAGTAGCCGGTATTTTCTCAATTACGGCATTAATAGCGACCTTGAATTAACGAATCCGCCAGTGGGTCAATACACGCCGGTAAAATTGCGTAATCTTGCCGAAGGCACAGTCCTTATGACCGATGCATATAAAAAGCACTTGGCATCTTCAACTAAAAATTGGCCTTGGGAGACTTATTTCCTCCCTGGTGACCCAGATTGGATCGGACCTGGAACGCCCACGATTGCACCGGTGCATGATAATGGCATAAACCAACTTTATCTCGATGGCCATTCCGAATACTCAGGTAGGTACGATTTAATCAGGTCGGAATATACTTTAGCCAATGATTGACTCCTAAGCATAATATGACAAACCAGCTCCTAATGATTCAAAACAATTATAAATATTTTTATTGGCTGTATAATAGTTAAACTTCAACTTTTAGGAACGCAATTATGTCACATTTTATCTCAGCAAATGCATGGCAAAAATATTCGCCAAAAAATGGCACGTATCGTTATTGCTTATTCTACTTATTCTTGGCAATATGTTCGCTAATTTATGCGGAGGATTCAAGTAAAAAAGCTTCGGGCACCAAGCCTATAGTTGCCAATAAAGGTTTCGTCAAAGCCTATGAGGATACCAAAGGTGTCTGTCTAGTCCTTGGCCTGCCAAAAAATGGCAGCACAGACTGGCTCATCAAGCTTGCATCCAAAAAAAGTGCGTTGATCTGCTTCCAATCTCCTGACGAGAAAGAAATCACCAAGGTAAGGAAAGCAGCTGTGCAGGCCAATGTACTTGGAAGGGGCCTTATCATTATGCAAAAGGAATGGCAGCATTTGGTCTTTCCGGACAATATGATTAGCATGGCATGGGTTTCCTCTAAAGCGGTAGTCTTTCCAGGGATTAAAAAGGAACTGCTTCGTGTTCTGCATCCTGGCGGTAAAGCGACCTTAGTTGGCAAAGCAAAGACAAATGTGGTCGAAAAACCTTTCCCTGCCGGCGGCGAAGCTTGGAGCCATCCCTACCATGGGCCTGACAATAATTCTGTTTCTAAAGACAAGCTAGCCCTTTATCCCTACCGGACCCAGTTTTTGGGATACCCTATGTTTGGCGCTATTTCTGAGCTATGTGTGGCGAGCGGCGGGCGTATGTATCTGGCTTTTGGGCATCAGGCTAAGCATGCCATCCATAATAAGGTGCTGAATAAGTTATTTTGCATAAATGCCTATAACGGTGCCATACTTTGGACCCGTCCCTTAAAAATTGGCTTTATGATTCAGCGAAACACTATTATTTCTACACCTGACAAACTCTATTTGGCGGATAATGAATCATGTAAAGTCCTTGATGCAAAAACGGGTAAATTATTGGACGAAATAATCCCGCCTGTAAAACAAGCGGGTGGGACTGTATGGAAATGGAT
>JABSQK010000360.1 GCA_013215875.1 Lentisphaeria bacterium | reverse complement strand
TGTCATTCGTCCCTACACTAGCAAAAACAAGTTCGCCATCGCAGTAAACAAAGATGCTAAAGTTACAGTCGTTTGGAAGATCCTTATATTTCAGTTTTATCTTCTTAAATTTATCTCGGGCAACTTCGTTTTCCTCTTTCAAAAACTCATACTTATCGGGTATCTCTGCAACTGATGGTAAAAGGTCGTAGATATAAAGTTGTAATCGCTCATCTCCCAATTGTTCTTTATACCAGTATTTTCCATCTAACTGTGTGACCAAATCAGAAAAATCAGAAGTAAATCCAAATTGTTCTAGCTTTTGCTTAACTACATCTTCAATGCGTTTTTTCCTGCTGGATTTAAGTAGTGTCTCAAATTTCTTTATTTGGTCCAGGGCATATTTATCATTGTCATTCACTTTTTGCCGTTTTGCAGCTACATACAGCTCCCAGTCATAGGGATTGACCAGGTCTTTTCTGCTAACAGGAACATCACGAAATGTTTTCATTGATCTGAATTTAATTTTTTCACTTTTCTCATAAACAGCGACGAGGTAGCCCCTGTCTTTCTGCTTAAATCCACGCATATAGTGAAAAGCAATTTCATTCTCACGATCACCCATCTTGGGATGGTTTTTCATTTTCACAATTTTATCCATGAGAATCTTACCGCCTTTCCAATTTCCAACCTCACGAATGGCAGTTTTAAGAAATTCTTTTTCTTTCTCTGCTTTTAAACCAATAGCGACAGGACATTTTAATGCTCTGTCTTTATAATCAGTCTTTTTATCTGCTGCGAAGCATGTTAGAATCGCCAAAAAAAGACATATATGATATTTATACATAAGTAATTATCTCCAAAAGTTAATACACTAGCTACTAATATAATCTACATCTACAATAATTGAAGCTGAAGACTGTGATTTAATCATTACTGGTACTCTAGCTCAGTATTGAACTGAGCCTATTAACAAGTAAAGTATAGCTCGTTTATTCAGGATATTATGATGTACAAATTTATAAATGATTTACGCGGTTTCTGGCTTGAGACAAAATCTGTGGAGGATTTTGAGCTCACCGCTGAACTTTGCCCGGAAAATGACTCGCCAGATTCTGCAATTTCAGGTCATTTAACGATAAATTGCTTCAGGTTGGCCAAGGCGCTTAAGGGCAATCCTATGCAACTTGCTCAAGAAGCAAATGACTATCTGAGTAAGCATGAAGATATTGCTTCTACAGAGCTAATAAAGGCATTTGTAAATGTAACTCTGAAGCCAGAAGCTCTGTTTCGCGATACTGTAGCTGATTCTCACGCTCTACTTACGTCTGTTAAATTGAGCGATTCCGTACTCAGAAAAGTGCTTATCGAGTATTCGGCTCCCAATACCAATAAACCCCTGCACCTGGGACATATAAGAAATAATTCACTCGGCATGTCCCTGGCTGCCATACTGAAACGGGTTGGTCATAAGGTAAATCCTGTAAATCTGGTAAATGATCGCGGCATACACATCTGCCGGTCCATGCTCGCTTACCAATTATATGGCGAAGGCAAAACTCCAGAATCCAACACGACCAAAGGTGATCATTTTGTCGGCGAGTATTACATCAAATTTGCCACGGAGCTCAAAAAGCAATTGGCCGAGCTCCGCGAACAGAAGCCTGAGTTGGCTGAAGAAAAGGATGAAGCGATTACCCAGCAAACTGAGATTGGCAAAACTGCCAGTGATATGCTGCTGAAATGGGAAGAGAACGACCCTGATATTCGTCAACTATGGGAATTGATGAATGGCTGGGTAATGGATGGATTTACACAAACCTATAATCGCATGGGTATAGAATTCGATAAAATTTATTTTGAATCCGAGACCTACAGCCTCGGCAAAGATATTGTTCAAAGCGGACTGCAGACCAATGTCTTTTATAAGCGCGACGACAATGCCACGGAAATCGACCTGAAAAGCTACAAGCTGGATAAAAAAGTCGTTCTCCGCTCCGATGGCACCAGTGTTTATATCACTCAGGACATTGGTACAACGTTACTCAAATATGAAGAGTTTAATCCCGATAGCATGATCTGGGTTGTTGGTGATGAGCAAATCTACCACTTCAAAGTACTATTCGCCATTCTTAAGGAACTGGGATATGATTGGGCTGATGATTTATTTCACCTTGCTTACGGAATGGTTAATCTACCACCTGTGGATGGAAAAATCAGCCGCATGAAAAGCCGTGAAGGTACGGTGGTGGATGCCGACGATCTATTCGACGAAATGAAACAGCTCTCCAAAGATGCCATCCTTGAGCGTCTTGACGACGCACCTGAAGACATCGACACTAGAGCCGAAGTTATTGGCATGGGTGCGATAAAATTCATGCTCTTGAAAGTGAATCCTAAAACAACGATGATCTTCGACCCAACTGCAGCAGTAAAATTTGAAGGCGATACGGGTGCTTATCTCCAATACAGCTATGCGCGCATTGCATCGATTAAGAGAAATGCCGAAGATAAGGAAATGGCCGATACTGCCGATTGGTCTCTACTAACACACCAAAAAGAAGCACGTGTAGCACTCATGTGTTCACAGTATCCCGCTATCATGCAAAAAGCTGCAAATGATTATGATACAGCCTGCCTGTGCAACTATCTTTTAGATCTGGCTAAGGCCTTTAATTCGTTTTACCATGACTGCCCCATATTAAAAGAAGAAGTCGATCCCGAATTGAGCAAAACACGTTTTGAGTTGAGCAACACTGTACAGATGATTCTGAAAGATGGTTTAACAGCCCTCACTATCGATACTCTGGAAGCTATGTAATGGGCTTTATTCGAGAAACAGTAGAGAATATGCAAGGCTATGTTCCGGGTGAGCAACCGACTGAAAAGTTAATAAAGCTCAATACAAACGAAAATCCCTATCCGCCCTCACCTGCTGTGTTTGAATCTATGGCCAATTTCGACATGGCCTCTCTCAACAAGTATCCCCATCCTATGTCAGATGCTGCAAGAGATGCTGCCGCGGCATTATTTGGAAAAGATAAAAACTGGATATGTGCGGGAAATGGTTCCGATGATATCCTCACCATCGCCATAAGAACGTGTGTGAATGCCGGCGAAAAAATTGCCGTTCTCGACCCGACTTATTCGCTTTATCCTGTACTGGCAGAAATACAAGATGCTCAACTTATCGAGATTAGCACAAATGATGATTTCTCTTTACCATTAAATTTAATTGAGCAGGCTGGCGATGCCAAGCTCTTAATACTCACTTCGCCCAATGCCCCCACATCAAATGCATTTCCACTCGACGTGATCGATGCCATATGTGCTAATTTTAAAAATGCCGTTCTAATCGATGAAGCATATGCCGATTTTTCATCCACCAATTGCAGTTCACTCGTCGATAAATATGACAATGTCATTATTTCACGAACAGTTTCAAAAAGTTATTCGCTTGCCGGCATACGATTTGGTTATGCCTATGCACAGCCAGCGATCATTGAGCAATTTATGAAAGTAAAAGATTCATATAATATAAATACTTTAACCCAGGTATTGGCAGAAGCAGCACTAAAGGATCAGGCATATTTCCAGGACTGCATTTCGAAAATTATCAATACCCGCGAATTTGTTATCGAAAAATTAAATGCCCTGGGCTTCGAAACGGTGCAGTCGGAAGCGAATTTCATATTTGCAAAAGTTCCTTGTGATGCACAAGCTTACATGAACGAAATGCGTGAAAACAAAATTTTATTACGCTATTTCAATAATGAACGCTGCAAAGAATATGTACGTATCACTATTGGAACGGATGAAGAAATGGATACATTTTTACAAGTTACAGAAAAATTAATAAACAGACAGGTTAATTATGAGTGAAGATTTTGGCAAACTGCTGGATCAGCAAATGGAAAACATTCGCAGCGAATTCAGATATGGGGAAAAAATAGATGGAATCGTATTATCAATTACCACGAATTCAATACTTGTCGACATCAAGGCAAAGAGTGAAGGGATAATCAGCCGTACCGAATTAAATGATAAAGATGGCGAGCTTCCATTCAAGGTTGGCGATGCTATTTCTGCATTTTATGATGATACGATCAATGGTGAAGTCATTCTTACGACCAAAATTGCCTCTGGTGATGCCGATTATTCCGACCTTATCCAAGCCATGACAAACAACGTTTCAGTTGATGGCCGGGTAATGGGTAAAAACAGCGCGGGCTTCAATATAGATATTGGTGGTATTCGCGCCTTCTGCCCCATCTCGCAAATTAGCAATTATCCATCTGATAACCCAGATGAATTTGTTGGAAAATCCATGAACTTCATGGTCCTCGAATGCGATGATGGAAATGTCGTCGTATCACACCGCAAAGTTGTTGACCAAAGTATGGAGCAGGAAAAAGAAGAATTAAAGACCGGACTGTCTGAAGGCGATGTTATTTCAGGCGTCGTTCGCAAGATAATGGACTTTGGCGCCTTTGTCAGTATTGGTGGTATAGACGGACTCATCCCTATCAGTGAACTGGCTTGGGACCGAGTAAAGAAAACCGAGGACGTTGTCAAGGAAGGCGAAACCGTTAAAGTAAAAGTCATTGCAATTGACTGGAGCAAAGACCGCATCACGCTCAGCCTCAAACAAGCCGATGGAAATCCATGGGATAAGGTCGAATTAAATTTTATGCTCGGTACCAAATATCAGGGTTTTGTCACACGACTAATGGATTTCGGGGCATTTGTTCAACTGCAACCAGGCATCGAAGGCCTCATACATATTTCAAAACTGGGAGCCGGTAAACGTCTCAATCACGCCGACGAAGTCCTTGAACCGGGACAGGAAATTGATGTCTATATTGATAATATTGATAAAGATAGGCGACGTCTTTCTCTGCTTCTCGAAAATGTTCAAACAGGCCGCACCATGGAAGTCGGTGGAAAAGAAATTACCGTTGGGGAAGAATGCACCGGTAAAATCGAATCCATTAAGCAGTACGGAATATTTATAAAACTCAATGCCTCACAAACAGGCTTGCTGCATGTAAGCCAGATTAAGTTTGACGATCAGGCAAACCAAATGCGCGATATGCACAAACGTTTTCCCATTGGAGAAGACATCGCTGTGAAAGTTAAAGAAATTCATGCAGGAAAAATTTCTCTGGGCATGCCTGGTAATGATGATGAAAAGGTTGATTATTCCAAAATGGAAAAGGATAACGATTCCGGTTCATTTGGTAGTCTAGGCGGCGCATTCGATAATTTAAAACTTTAAGGATACTGTTTTTAGATGTCTACAAAGAAGTCCATACTCTTATTGGTTAGTGGAGGTGTAGCAGCCTACAAGGCAGTTACTGTTGCCAGTAAACTGACACAGGCGGGCATCGAGGTACATGTGGCCATGTCTGATTCAGCACAAAATTTTGTCACGCCATTAACATTTTCCTCTGTAATAAATAAGGATGTTATTACGACCTTATTTGCAGAAAGTGCCGAAACAAAAGAAGAAATTTTTCCACATCTTTATCCTGCGACTGATGTTGATGCATGTTGCATTGTACCTGCCACTGCAAATATTATTGGCAAAATTGCCAATGGTATTGGCGATGAACTTCTTAGCACCTGCGCACTGTCTCTTCCAGATCATAGTTTTCGATATATTTGTCCGGCAATGAATGTGGAAATGTGGGAACAATCCATCGTACAGGAAAATGTCGAACGTCTAAGCAAACACAATTGGAACATGATCGGTCCCGATGCAGGAACTCTGGCCTGCGGCATGACGGGCTATGGACGACTCAGTGAGCCGGAAACAATCATTGATACAATCTTAACAGATCTCAAACATCGCGACAAGCTTAGTGGTAAACGGGTTCTAATTCTTTCGGGCCCTACTGCTGAACATTTCGACGCCGTGCGTTATCTCACCAACCACTCCTCAGGCCGCATGGGACGTGCTGTTGCCGATGCTGCAATAAAAGCCGGTGCCGATGTGGATTTCATTACTGGTCCCGTGGAATACATCAACCTGCCAAAGAGCCCGCGCATTAATTTAGAAAAAGTTCAAAGTGCAGAGCAGATGTACCAAGCTGCCAAAGCCAAACACAAGGCTGCAGACATTGTCATATTTGTCGCAGCAGTCGCTGATTACCGTCCTGAAGAAACTGCTGACCATAAATTATCAAAGAAAGCAGATGGAATAAGCATCAAACTTATACCAAATACCGATATCGCTGCAAGTCTGGGTAAAACAAAAGCAGCAAAACAAATACATATTGGCTTTGCCATGCAAACACATGATGGACTGGAAAATGCCAGACGAAAAATTTCATCGAAGAATTTCGATGCTATCCTGTTAAATGGTCTCGACAGTTTTGCTGCGGAAAAAGGGAACTATTCCCTCGTTACTGAAGACAGCGAAGAAGATCTTGGTATTGTTGATAAACGCCACTGTGCAGATGTTCTTATAAACTACATTTCCGAAGCATCGAAATCGTAATTAATTTGTAACTGCTTCAGTATTTTCTGTATCCTCACCGTTCCCGCGTTTAAGCTGAAGAAAATAAACAAATCCAAAAACAATAAGCCCCGGAATGTAGAACCAATAACGCTGACTCCTGTCCACCTGAAAAATGCTCGCAAAGAAATCAGGCCGGAATAAAATAAACGTCGCAAGAATAAGTAATAGAAAATCAGCCCATTTATTTTTTGCAATCCAATAGCGCTGTGTCGCTGCTGCAAAGGCAAAACTTCCCATGCAGGTCATACAGAAAATTAATGCACCTTGTGACCAGCTGGTGATATTATGCAGGATTATATCCGGATTGAGAATAAACATAAATGGTAAAATTGCAGTACGTATATCGTAAAGAAATGCCTGGATCCCCGTCGGCACAGGTTTTGACCCGGAGATTGCCGCAGCAGCGTATGCAGCAAGTCCCACCGGTGGTGTATCATCCGCCAGGATTCCAAAGTAAAAACAGAAGAGGTGTGCACCCAACAATGGGATCATTAATCCTTGTGCCTCACCGATCGTTGATATCGTCCCGGCAACCAATGTAGCAGTGACAATATATGTAGCAGTCGTTGGCAAACCCATACCAACAATCAAGCTGGCAATCGCGGTAATAGCCAGCATCAAATAGAGGTTATTCATCGAAAGTACTTTAATGACTTCGCCAATTTTTCCGCCAAGACCCAGGCTGATAACGCCCACTATGATACCTGCGGCGGCGGTCGCAAGAGCAACCACCACCATATTCTTAGCGCCATTAATCGACGCAATAGTCAAATCCACTAAACCGCGTTTTAACTTTTGCCTATTATCCGAATCCTTATCATTAAAGAATGGTTGTGTAATTATAATTAATACGAGAGCAATGATACCACAAAACGCAGAAAGGTTAGGTGATAGACGTATGACAAACAGACAGTGAATAAGAACAGCAACGGGGATCAAATAGTGTACACCCCCCTTAAAGACTTTCCAGAATAGGGGTAACTCAGATCTGGGTATACGGCGTAATCCGAGTTTCGACGCTTCAATATGCGTGATAAAAAACAAGGTGCAATAAGAAACAAATGCCGGAACTATTGCTGCTTTTACTACTGCTGCATAACCCACGCCATTTGCGAACTCGGCAATTAGAAATGCTGCAGCGCCCATTATTGGCGGGGCAATTTGTCCATCTGTGCTCGCGGCAACCTCAATTGCTGCCGCCTTTTCAGGCGGATAACCCACCTTTTTCATAAGTGGAATGGTAAACGTGCCTGTTGTTACAATATTGGCGATACTAGAGCCAGATACCATACCCGTCAATCCACTTCCCAGTACCGCGGCTTTTGCCGGACCCCCTTTAAAACCGCCAAGGAGGCTTAGGGCTAATTCAATGAAAAAGCGCCCTGCTCCGGCACGTTCAAGCATCGCACCAAAAAGCACAAACAGAAATACCGTATTTGCTGAAACCTTAATTGGTACGCCATAAATTCCTTCTGTACCTAAAGTCATGGTTTGCACAAAACTTGTTAAGCTTGGTACACGAACTGAGAGTATCGTAGGCATACGATCGCCAAAAAAGGCATAGGCAACAAATACCAAACACAGGACAGAAAGAGATGGACCTATCACCCGTCGAGCACCTTCTAATAGACAGACTATTAGAAGGATACCAACTGCGATATCCATCTTTGTCGGATCGAGCTGTTCGCTAATTCTTTCGTAATTTATACCATAGTAGCTCGCACTATATGCCGCTAATAAACCGAGAATAAAATCGACACTGGAAAGAATCAAAATTCCATTGGGTATCTTTTTTAGAAAGCTTAAAAAAGATGGAACAGATTTTAGAGGCAAATAGCCCCAAAACACGATCACTATCGCAAATGTCAGATGCGCGCTTCTCAGAGTATCGGAGCGGATCGTGGGAAATTTCCAAAATCCGGATATTGCATGGTAGAGTTGAAACAGGGTCCAGCATACTGCTACAGAACCAACAGCCCACTTAAAAAAGACATCCTGGCGTTGATTTGCACTCTCGAATTCCTCGGCCGTTACGAGAAGTTTTTCATTTGTATCTGACATATACTGTTTATCTTCCAAAAACTTGGCGTAATCTATTCACATTAGCATGTATTAAAAGCATTGGATAAAAAGATGAGACTCGAATTTTTTGGTTGTGGTACATCACAGGGTGTTCCTGAAATACTTTGCGATTGCAAGGTATGCACATCGATAGATGAAAATGATAAGCGATTGCGTTCAAGCATTTACGTTAAACACAATGATTTCAATATCGTTGTTGATATCACCCCAGACTTCAGAGAGCAGTGTTTGAGATCGAAAATCCCCATGGTCGATGCCATTTTTCTTACGCATCTGCATGCGGATCATTTTATGGGCATGGATGATATTCGTAAATTCAACAAAATAAAAGATGCGGACATTCCTCTGTACCTGCCTCATTTGATGGAAGATGATTTCAGAGCTGTCTTTCACTATACGTTAAAAGAACAGATACCTGGATTATTCAGGCCCCGCTTATCACTAAATTTAATCGATGAGGATCCCATCATGTTTGGTGAGATGAAAGTCACTCCATTGAAGGTCCTACATGGTGACAGTGGTGAAATACGCAGTTATCTCTTCGAGTCCGATGGCAAGCGCATTGCCTATCTCACTGATTGCAAAGTTATACCTGATAAAGCCATGTCTCTCATAAAAGACTGTGACATAGCAATATTGGGCGCCTTATGGGACAAAGACTGGGATCATAGTGGTCACTGGAACTTGCAACAGGCAATCGAGGTGGCAAAAGAAATAAATGCCAAACAAAGTTATTTTACCCATATTACCCATTTGATGGGATTACACAAAGAGGTAAATAATAAATTGCCCAAACATACCCAGCTCGCCCATGATGGCCTGGTGATTAATTTATAAATAATCTATTTATTGAGAAATAATTATAAAAATTTTATAAAAGGGACAGGCACTTTAATTTGACAAACTCTCAATAGCGTTTATGGTATGAAAAAAGGAGATAAATATGCGGATGAAGCGGATGAAAATTCATACTCGGGATACGTTTTATCATGTGATGAATCGATTGCCCCGGAAACGGGCGGATTCTAGGGAGATTTTTGATGCGGAGGATAAAAACTACTTTGTTAAACTCATGACACACCTTACAGGATACTTTAATGTGGAAATATCTTCATACTGCATTATGAGCAATCATTATCACATCATATTTAAACAGAAATGTGAACTGCTTTCTCGCCCTGATGCGACCAAGCGACATAACGACTACTACCAAGAATTGAAAAAACCTAAGATACTCGAATACAAAGGTGATAAAGATACCCTCCCCTACATGCTTGTAGAAATTGATAATACCCGTGAACGCATGCGCGATATGTCTGAATTCATGAAGGTTCTA
>JABSQK010000036.1 GCA_013215875.1 Lentisphaeria bacterium | reverse complement strand
TAAACTGCACCTGGTCGGGGTGATCAGCAGTGGTATCTTTCATCTCAGAGTCAGGCTGCCTTTCAAATCGATGAGATCCCGGTACCACACGAGTCGCACCATTTTCTTCCGTAAAGTCTGTTATCAACCAGGCAGAGTTGCAGACAGTAAATTTTCCACCAATTGCAGGATCACCTGTATCCGTATGGAATCCCTGGCTATTTTTATCTTTTAATGCTGAACGACTCGACAGAGATGACAAGGTAATATTACTGCCAATGACATGCTGAATAAATGCGAGTACTCGAGGTGTGGAAATCAATATTTCGAATAGCGGATCCTTGTCGACCAGGTTTGCCAAGCGTATGGTGTCATCTTCCTGATGAAGTTCCTTACCGGCATCAGCACCCTCTTCTTTTGCAATTTCATCCATGCGCTGCCTAATGGCTGTCACGGTTTCTTTAGACAGGACATTTTCCAGACGAACAAACCCTTTCTCATCGAGTTCTTTAGATTCCTCATCGGTCATTAAAGAGCTCGATACGCCTAAACTATCCAATGCTTCCTCAGGTGTCATCTATGAATCCTTTTTATAATTTTTATGTTCCAGCGATTTGGTCGATGCACATGACCTTCACTTTTATAGCTCGAGGGACGACAATTTCAAGTAGCTTCTATGCTGCAAGAAATAAGACCTTTTAGAAGAAATTGTGAGCGGTACCAATTATTTCTTCGTAAAGGAGACTTTAGTTGAGACAGCCAGATGGTCAGACAAAGTCTCGGGATGTACGGTATAGTCATTGAATTCCAGGTCCTGAGAGATAAGTATCCAATCCAATCGTTTGTCCAAGCCAGAAAAACTTTGGAGATCGTCAGCGTCTTCCCTGTATACTTTGAGGTCCATTGCTTTAGCAAACTGCTTGATGGCAGAATTTTTGTCCTGCCACTGGCTGTTGAAATCGCCAACAACTATAATTGAATTCTGGCGGGCTTTCAAAAATACTGCCATCTCCTCAATTTGTTTTTTTCTGACGGTCGCTTTTGCAAAGTCCAGATGCACCGAAACAATATCGACCTTTTTATTTTCGAATCTAATTTGTGCGCAGGTAAAGCCTTTAGAAAAAGTTGGCGATGACGGATTAAAGGTATAGGACTTTGCTTCGTTCATTTCATATTTGCTGATGATTCCCGTGCCATATTCCAAGCCAAGGCCTTTCACATGGATGCCCTGGGCAACGTCCCGATAGCCGGCATTTTCTGCAATATTTTCCACATGATTAAAGTTGCCGCTCCAGGATGAAGGTTTATCCGCTTCCTGAAAACAAACAATCGCAGGATTCTTTTCTTTCAGAAAATCCGCAATCGTAATCAGGTTTTTACGAATGGTTTTATTTTTTTGTAAGATCTGGTTTCGTCCATCACTTCTTCCATGGGCGAGGTTTAGAGACATTACCATTAATTCTGTTTGGGGTGTTTTTTCCTGCGTTGTTTTCGTAATGGTAATTGGGTTTGACCCGGGACTGACAGCAGTCATTCTGGATAAACAAGCGGGTGAAATCGTAAGTACTAGACATACTGAAATTATCAGTACCAGTATCTTTTTATGTTTTTTAAAAAATGTTTTCATTCGCCACCCGCGACATTTTTATTTTGAGCTGCATTTAAAGTAAATGCAAAAAGCAGGCTGCTTCAATTACGAAGCAGCCTGCTGCATTAGAATTATTCTTCTTCCGGTTCCGGTTCTGTTGCCGGAGTATCTTCACGCAATTTATCAGCTGCTTGATCAGCAAGATTTGCTGCACCTAGCTTTGCCTTGTTTTTCTGATTGGTAAAGCCTTCTTTTGCATCATGCTTTATCACTTCGATTTTCTGGTCTGTAGCTTCTGATGTTTTCCAGAATATGCCACCGCCAAATCCAATGATAAGTCCCAATACAAGCCCAACTAAAAGTGGATGTCCTTTTTTGGGCTTAGATTCCTGTTTTTCTTCTTTTTTAGCCATTCTTCAATCTCCTCTATTATGCCGTACTATAGCAATTCAGAGCACTAATATCAAGAAATTTTATCAATTTTGCCCTTGTTTGAGGTCGTTAATTCAGCCTCAATCAAGGAAGGAATACTGCAGTTTTGAGGTTAAAAGTCGAGAAACTTATATTTAGCGCTCTTTCAGGCTCAATTATGGACTAATAAAGCCATCTTTGTAGATTTTATCAGTCAGGTAGTTTCCCCAATTTTTTTCGAAATAGATCGTATTGGGGTCTTCCATATCACGTATAGGACGTTCGCGTATACTAAATTTTCCATCTTCAAATTTAAGAATGATGCGTATTTTTTTGTCTTCATCGCGTTCTTCAATATAGCGAAATTCTTCGAGATCTGCATTTCGGGATTCAGGAACGACGCTACCCTCACTTGAGCACATGGCTCGTGCACCACGGCTACCGCCACCATTTTGGGCATAATAATTCAGTGCTGTTAGAACCGCTTCGGAACAGAGCGCAGTCTGCCGCCATTGATAATACCGGGGTGCATCAATTTCATGTTTAATGCGAATCCCCTTCTCTTTTATCTGAGCAGATAAATCCTGCGCATCTTTTAATGCCTGGCCAATCTCAGAAACATGGCAAATAAAACCTGCATGGTCACTCATGCGCGCTTGTATATCATTGCGAATATCGCGCACATGTAGTGCATCTTCATTTAGGAAGTATCGTTCTATCTCATCGATGCTGTTTGAAACTTGATCCTGATTTGTTTTTGAAATTGTGCTATCGGGTACTTGAGCAGCAGAATGAATAATATGCTTTGCACAGCGTGTGGCGAAAACCTGCCCGGCATTTAGAGCTGCTCCCCCTGGACGGGTGACACCGTGAGTTCCGGCAATTTCGCCTATCGCATAACAACTCTTCAGTGATGAACGCGCCCAGATATCAATTTCGATACCCCCATTCATATGCTGGTTATTCACATCGAATGGTAATGCTTCTTTGGTGATATCCTTTTTATGCATTTTATAGAGTTCGATCGACAAGGGGTTCATACAGCGAAGGCGATCAATTGGCAAGTCCTGCATAGCATCATTATGTAGTAGGTAGTCGCGAACATCATCGTCCAAACGCTCAAGTGAAAATTCTTTATCACCAGGAACAGGCAACGGATTGCGGTTGAAGTCCATGTATACTGTATGGCCCTTGCGTCCTTCTATATATATGGCCAGATCGACGAGACTGGATGCATAGTTTGCCATGCGTGTGGCATGAAATGGCCATTGATAACCTTTGCGAAAAACATTCGAGACCAGTTCCTGGGTCGTACGATAATAATCTGCTAAAAAATTGTATTCATTGCCTTCTTCATCAGTGGAATAGACATAGGGCATAACCTGCACATAGGTTCCCGATAAATTCCAGGGAAACTCAAAGCGGCGTGTGCCAATACCAAACTGGCTTTCCGTTATATTTGCCACGTCAATTCCAGCTTCCATAGCCATACCAAGCGAGCCAAAACAATGCTGTGGGTACACACTGTCGCGGTACATTTCACCGGGTCCGCCGGTAGCTAAAATAAGACGGCTGCACTTTAATATACACAACCCGAATTTGTTTTTATCTTTAGAGCGTTCCGCCGCAATGACACCGGTTACTTCAGATCCATCATCTGATTTCAGCATTTGAATCCCTGTACAGTTATTCATGAAAGTGACACCAAGGCGGACTGCTTCTTCACAGAGTACTTTTACCATGAGCCGAGAAGTTCGGGGACCACAACTGGTTGCACGGCCAACAGTATCGTGGTCTGTCTGATAACGGAGCACCGCACCAAAGCGATCCTGGGGCAGAGGCAATCCTATATATTGCAGACCACTGAAAGCATAGAGTGAGCCGGTAGC
>JABSQK010000359.1 GCA_013215875.1 Lentisphaeria bacterium | reverse complement strand
TGATTGCAAGCATGAAGACAAAGTCTATGTGAAATGATTCTTATGAGAAGAAAACTTAATTTACAGGAAAGATGTGCTATTGTAGAGGGAACTTATGAACAGAAGAAACTTAAACTGCCGCGAAGCGGCTTACTTGAACAAATACATCCAGCCCTCATTGTTGAGCGTTCACAAGTTCTCTCGACCAATAAGGTCGTCTTTGCCCAGAGGGCTGCTCGGACTAAGGCTAGGGACGTTAGGCGCCTAGAGATATGGAACACGTATTCTGGCTAAGAGAAGGGGTTATTGCTGGTCGCACTGGTCCCAACCGAGACATGTGGGATCCCACAGAATTGGCAAGCGGAGGGATAGGATCCATACTTTCCGTAAACAACGGAGAACTCGTACACCCGCGCGAGCTCGCAGCTGCGGGCATCAACCACATGTGCGTACCTTTCTCAGGGATAGAGCCCCCGCAACCAGGAGATCTTGAAATTTGCATTGCGGCATTACCGGTTGCTCTCCAGTTCGCACAGTCGTCGATACGGAAAGGCCAAGCGGTCCTGGTTCACTGCAATTCCGGCAAGGATCGTACTGGCATGCTACTGAGCTATTATCTTTGCGTCACCGAAGGCCTATCTCCGGTGCGGGCTATCGCGGAAGTCAAACGCGTCCGACCAATCGCGCTCTCGGCTGAAGGTTGGGAAGATCTCGCACTGGAGGCACTAGATGCAGTCGGTGCCTAACGCCAAGTTATAATTTATGCTAAATAAAATTCTCAATTTGTTTCGTAAAAAAGAACCGCAGTGGTACGAACCCGATGATCCTACACCAAGAGAACAATGTCCATGCTGTGACTATATCTCCCTTCCGGAAAGAGGTAACTACTTGATTTGTAGATTATGTTTTTGGGAAGATGATGGCCAGGATATTGATGAGCTTGACGAAGAGTCAGGCCCGAATCATGGCATTACTTTACGAGAGGGCCGAACTAATTTTAATATTTTTGGGGCATGCGAAGAAAAAATGGTTCAATATGTTGTTTCTATTGAAGAGCGTAGCCAGTATGAACACAAACCAAGAAAAATCGAATAAGCCTAACCAACCAGTTGATCGCACTGAGTAAACTCAGTGCGATCAACCTATGCGTTCTCGATAGATGAAAAGCTACTAGGAATTATATGAAAATAATATTATTACTAATTTTTGTTGCGTTAATAAGCAGCTGTAATAAAAAAGAAGACAAACAAAAAAATTGAACACGTTCATTTTGGACGTTCTACAAAACCAACAGTGCATCACTTGGATTTTACATAATTTTTACAACTGAGTTCAGTTTCAAGGTTATCGTTAGATAAATCCAAACAAAATGAAAATGTGGGAATCGATGAAAATCAGCCCCCAAAAAATAAACGAAAGTAAGTTATATAAACACGTTCTAGGAGAGGAAAAATGAGAAATAAATTACTTGGCTTCGCAATTGTATTTCTGCTATCCACGGCTTCTCAAGCCGGTGGTCTTGGAGGTCTTTATGATTTTGATTTAGTAAAAAATCTAAAAGACATCACGTCTGTAGATATCATAATATTTGATGGATACCCCAGATATGATCACTTAGGTAGCATTGTAAAAAAGGAAACCTTCGTGCTTTATCACATAAGAGGAAAAGTAAAGGAAACTAAACGAAATATTGACTGGCAAGCAGAATCCTTTAACAAATTAATGAAAGAATATGATCCTAAATATAAGAGAAATTATAATTGTTTTTGCCCAGCAAAATATACATTTGCTCTAGTTTTTTATATAAAGCATCATGGTAAAAAACGAAAAGCTGCAGTTTGCTTGTTTGATGAAACCCATGGCTCAATGATTATCTCTGATATGAAAAACCGGGGCCAATATAGGGAATATGATTTCAAATCGGATAAGGGTAAGAAAAGTGTTGTAATAAAATATATAACAGAAGTCTTAAGTGGACTTGGAGCGCCTCATAAGTCTCTCGATAGAGGAACAAAATAATAAGAACAGAACAAGAAACTTCTCCAGACAAGCTGGAGACTAAGGACTTTCTGAGTAGGGGGAATCATGAAATACTTCATTGGAATAATTCTAATATGTTTTTTGAATAGCTGTGCCACCAATTCCAAACAAATGGCTAATGAACAAGACAGTAAAAAGGAGGGGGATATAGAAATCAGCACTACTGTTGAAATGTCTGTAGAACAAATACTATTATCGTGTCGATTTAACTCATCTGCACCTATTCTTAAAAAACAATACAAACAATTAGCGCATATTGAGTCTGAAATTGGTAAAAAAGCATTTCAAAATGAATTAAGTGCATGTGTCCTAAAATTTAGTCCAGACAATCCCATAAGTTTAATTCGAATATGCCTATATGCTTTCATGTATTTTTATAGTGAAGAAGAATTCAAATCTTTTATTGCTTCAAATAAAATAATGAAAGATTTTATCCCAACATACATAAGAAAAAATAATTAAAGAAGCTCAGAACTAGGCGATTGAAATCATTGACGTTTACTGGTGCAGATAGTATAATGATCTCAACTTAACGGACGTTCGATACTAAAATGATTTTTATAGATCAAACAACAAATATAAAGACTAATCCTGAATCGGAGGAAGAACTTCGCGTGTTGCTGGAGACATATCTATCGTGGCCAGGACATATCCAAATGGAAGACGATGGTGGTCATATCTATGCCCGCACAGACAGGGATTCTGAAGGTATGTTTAATATGGGGTATAAAGATAAAGCGGAGCAAGGACAGGCCGGAAATGTACAAAAAATCCAAGGCCTCATGGACAATATTGAGTTTTATATAGCTTCTGAACCAGTAAGAAAATCGACTGTTATGGATTTGTTTATCAAATACTTTTCCAATGATATAAGCTGGAAGGATGATATAAAATGGCAGAGCTTCCAGGCAGAACTCAAGGGCCTTCGTTTTCAGAGTCATGGTTGGCTATTCTTTATACTTGGCTTAAGCGCCTCGCTGGCCATGTACATTATAGAGCTAATATCATTGCCAACGGGTATTTTGAGCTGCATATTTGTAGTAACAGGAGTAGTTCTTATGGTAAATCGTAAGTGGCAGGGAGCTATCGCTATGGGCTTGATGATGACCATTACCCTTGGGGTAGGAATTTATTCTTTTATCAATTAAAATAAGAAAATTATGCGGACAAGTCGGCGACTTAAAACGTTATCTTATAATGAGAGGAAATAATGGAAATTGAGTTTAAAGATCCAAATTTCAAAATGGCCTGCCTAGATATCCTGTTTGATGAAGGATTATTTTCGGATGAATTGGCTGATATTCTCGAGAAAAATCCGGAATCAGAATTTGATGAATATGAAGTGAATCCCAAAAGATTGGAATGTTTTTTAGATTTACCCGTAACTCAAGAACATTTGGATCTCATTACATCGTTTGCTCCTGATGGCGGAGATGATATTTACAGTTATTTGATGCCAGCCTGGAGTGGCGAAGAAGAAGAATTAGAATTAAATTCATTGGAAGATTTGCAGTATTTAAGAAATCTGGAAAAGCTGTTTATATACGCTGTAGTCAAAGAAAAATGCTTGGATTTAAAAAGCTGTCTAGGATTAGAGAAATTACAGAAAATAAAGATTTATAAATTTTACTTTATTGAGGAATCATGGGAAACGTCTTTGCAGGAACTTAAAAATAAAAATATCGAAATTGAAATTTAATGGGAATGATAACAAGACTCTTAGTCGTTGTGTATGATGAATAAATCTGGAACAATATATAAAATAGTAGATGGAATAATCGTAATTATCTGTCTTCCATTTTATGCCACCGTATTCCCCTTTTTTTATATAGGTTGTATTAGAAAATCAAAATTGATACAGAAATTAAACTGCCCCCACTGTAATTCCATTCTCCAAGATATAGTTGCTAAAGACATCGCCTGCTGCAGCATTAAGTTAAGATTGACTAAGAATTCTGTAGTTGACTGGGATCACATGCCTCAAAATAGTGTTACTTGCAAAAGCTGTGATTCTAGTATCTGCTTTGATAAAGAAACCCGTATTACTTCGTGCAATCACACAGATTTCATAAGTTCAAAATCAAACACATAACACGAAGTCTGATAATTGACAAACCGTCCTTCGTCCGTTATCGTTAATCATAAACTTCAGGGACGTTATGGTAAAGAATTATGGCAAACCAATTAAAAAAAAGAAAGAGTCAAATTGTTGAAACCTTGATGAATTTTATGGAGCAAGCCAGTTATACAAAAAGTGATTTCAATATTATAATCAATTCTTATATAAAAGAAGAGATTTTACAAAATCCAACTTTCGCCATTGATCATATTAGAAGAGCATTCGTTGATATGAAAATCATGATCAAAAATCCAAATAATGACGTTTATACTTTTGTTAAGGATTATACGACATTATTAAAGAAGCATCAAGAAATAATTGTTGAATTAAATCAGCAAATTGATAATAATCCAGACAAAATGTTACAATGCGATTATTGTGATAAAACAGTAAAACCTGCAGCAATGTTAAACCATTATTATAAGAAACATTCGTTGGAAGATTATTATAATTCATGTGTAGAGAAATATTGTAAATTAAATTTAAATTGCAAACAAGGAACTTCTCCGGACAAGCCGGAGATTTAGAATGTTAGGTATATAGAATGAATTCAAATATGTGTATAAATGACCTTACAATAGAAGACATAAAGTCGGGAAAAAATTGGATTATCACCGATAGTAACGAACTCGTTGAATTCGACAATCTGGAAGATGTACATATTTCACAAAATGACACATTTTCTGAAGTGGATACAATTTTATATCCAGCAGTTTTTGTAACAGAGAATGAAGAAGTAAGTCCACTTGTTTTAATCAGGCAAGTCAACGATTTAGATTATGGCGGAGACTATTGTGAAATACATAATGGAAAGTGGAGACAGCTTGGACTTGAACCCAACCCCAATGCACCTTCTGGCACAGAATATATAGCAAACCCTTTATCAATAGATTCTTCATTTGACACCATGGATAATGAAAAAGATGATCTACGTCTATATCATAGAGAAGAATTTAAAAAATGGTCAACAAAATTATAAAAATACCTAACGCATTCACACCCAACCGCCTTCGGTATTGGAGTGACCCTGGACGTTCTGCGTAAGAACTGGGGACTTAAAACGTATCTGTGTGAAATAGAGAGGATAAATGACATGCCAACGATGCCGGACCCAGATTTAAAGGCAGCCATTTCCAGTGTAAAGACGGATATTTGGTTTTCAAAATACTTTTTGTTTGTGTGGTTTCCGCTAGTCCTACTCTTAGGCTACCTCTGTTTCCCGGCGTACAACGGCTATCAAGGGGCAAAAGCTACGGAGAATTGGCCTAATACGATTGGAATCGTCACGCATATGGCGTACATAGAAACTGAAGAAGGGCTAAATGGGCGCAAGCCAGGTGGTACTAGTCGGTGGACAGAAGTTGAATATTCATATCAAGTTGCTGGCAAAGAGTTTACAAGCCGTCAGGTATCCTATAATAATGAAACCACCAGTTATCGAAACGCGAAGCTTTTTTCTAAAAAATATCCGGAAGGAAGCGAGATAACCGTCTACTATAACCCGGACGATCCGGAGGAAGCCTTGCTTTATCCTGGACTTGATGTTGGGGGATATATTATCCTTCCGCTGTTAATTCTCATGGAAATCATTCTTTTTTGGGGGGGCATTTCATTGTTCTCATACAACAGATTTGTGGGTATTGTAAAGGCTGGAGATTTGTCTCGCATAAGGGGTCTTTGCCACAATATCAAATATGGTGAAACCCCCTTGCGGGCATTGCTTATTGCTGCTCAATTGCCTGATGATAGGATTCTCAAGGAAGTCATAAGGGGAGCAACGCCAGAAGAAATTGCGAACGTAATGGCCTACTGTAAAGATTCAGGATTGGATCATGCCTATGAGCAGCTCTCAGTCTTGAAAGTGGATGAAACTCCTGAAACGACGGCGATGGATCGGAAAGGCAGAATTAGGTCTATGATGTTTGTCATGTCAATAACTCTGCCTGTATTAGTGTGGGCTTTCTATATTATGTTTATCAAGATTCAATAGAATTGCGATCGTCTAAACTCCGGTAAGCACTGCAGTGATAAGCAAATATCGTCTACTAAAATGTTGAACCGGCGGCTGAAATGATTGGACGTTCGTCTCAGCGAACAAATAGCATAAATCGTCTGTGCCCATGCTTCCTGCTATTTATTAAGTGATATCGTGAGGCAGGACTTAAGATTGCTTAATCATCCGAATTTTAGCCAAGAGCAAAAGTCGTAAATCCTTGATTCTCAGGCTGAAATAACAATTCTTGAAAAAACATTATTTGTTTTGACAAGTATTGCCCTAAAAATGTCTGATTCGAAGTTGGAATGGGTTAAAAAACGGCTACTGTAGCGCCCATTGTTATTGCTAATAGAGGTATAGGAGCTTTTTAATGGCGATCATTTTTCCCTTTAAGGGACTGTTACCCCCTGTGGAGAAGGTGGAAGCGGTTTCTGCTGTGCCATACGATGTAGTAAATCGTGAGGAAGCAGCAGCGAAAGCAGCCCAAAATCCACTCAGTTTTTTACGTGTTTCACGCTCAGAAATAGAGATGCCTGAGGATCAAAATCCCTACACGGCTGACGTCTATGAAAAGGCGCTTGCAAACTTTGCCCGTTTGAAAGACGAAGCGGGTCTGGCTTTTGATGATAACGCGTCTCTTTATGTCTACAAATTGATTGCCGGGGACCATGAACAAACTGGTCTTGTCTGTGCCGCAGCTGTTGATGACTACGACAACAATGTGATAAAGAAGCATGAAAAAACCCGCCAGCAGAAAGAGGATGACCGTACTGCCCATACCATCGCGATTCGTGCCCACAGTGGCCCGGTATTTCTTTTGTACCGTGACCAGGAAGCGATCGATGAAGTGATTGGCCAAATTCAGCAAGATGCGCCGCTATTTGATTTTACTGCCGAAGATGGGGTGCAACACATTCTTTGGCCATGTACTGGAGACCCCGCTGAAAAACTTGTGGCCTTATTTGCGACTGTCGAAAGCACCTATGTGGCCGATGGGCACCACCGGGCAAAAAGTGCCAGTCGCACCCGCGAAGCAATGCGCTCAGAAAACCCAAACCATGATGGCAGCGTAGCATACAATCGCTTTCTAGCGGTGCTTTTTCCGGCTAGCCAATTAAATATTTTGCCATACAATCGCACGGTGGCTGATCTAAATGGCTTAAGCAGGGATGAATTTTTAGAATAAGTGAAAGCGAACTTTTCTATTTGTGAAGCGGGTGCTGAAGCAGTCGCAGTCGGCGATATACGTATGTACATCGACTCGACTTGGTATCAACTGAGTTTTACGGGTACGACCGCAAGTGATGCAGTCGCAGACCAGCTTGATGTGAGCATCCTGCAAGCAAATTTACTTGGCCCAATATTGGGAATCGATGACCCGCGCACAAGTAACCGAATCGATTTTATTGGCGGTATTCATGGTACGGCGCGCTTGGAAGAGCTGGTGAACAGCTCGAAAGCAGCAGTTGCATTTAGTATGTACCCAACCACGGTTGAACAGTTGATTGGCATCTCGGATAACGACGAGATTATGCCGCCAAAATCCACCTGGTTTGAACCAAAATTGCGCGATGGTCTGGTGATACATTGTTTTTAAAAGAGGCGTTAGACATTGTCTGAAGAAGAAAAAAAAGAGAAAGAAGGTGGCATAAAAGACTACCTACATCCCGACCATATGAATTACGGAATGGCAGAATTAGGCCAGGTGGATTCCGTCGGTTTCTTCCTGCCCATGTTGCTTGAGCTCTTCAATGTAAATGCGACACGTACCAAAGTCGTGTACAGCATACTGTATTCCTTGATGATTGACGACAGGGTGCGTTGGACGCGGGCCGAACTGGATGACAAATTTCATTGGATCAAATCTGGGCAGCGCAGCTATCTGCTGCAGCGATTGAGCAATGTGGAATGGCTCGAGTATTTCCGTGAGCAGGGTGTCTACATGATTACCGACAAGGGTGAGGCGATCATGCGCATATTGAGCCGCTTTAATCTTGGCGAAACGATCGTCGAAAATGAAGGTGCGGCGCTCGCTGAAATAGAAGTAAGCATGATGCTTGATCTTGGTGATATGCCTGACAGGCTGAAGTTTTTGCGTAACCGTTTATCCAAACATACCATGCGGGCACAGACGGCTCTGGAAAGCGAATCTGCCTACCGCATTCTCGAAATTTATCAGCAGCTGCAATCGGCACATCGCTGGGCTGAGCAAACCCGCGAAACCCTTGACCAAATCGATGTTCCGGATGACGATGGCGAGCAATGGTCAGCGATTCGCAGTGTGCACAGCAACCTCGCAACCCTGCATAATCAGATTTCTGAAATGCAAATGGTCATGCAGGACATTCAGTATAAACAAATTAACATTGCAAAATATGGTCTGACGCACCTGGACTTCGACAATTATTTGATTAATTCCTCTCTCGATCATCTGGCTAATATTATGTCGCATCATATGGAATTATTACCGCATCCGTTCCTGCTTCTTGAAGATATTGCCTTTGCTGAAGCCGGCGATATTATTGACCGTGAAATCGTTGATGATGGAATGGGAAGAGGCTGGGAAACCGATGTATCAGATCTTGAACCAACGGATGAAGATGGTGTCGCATTTGAAACAGACCGCCTGGCAGACATCCTAAAGAAAAGTTCGAAGGACTGGGTGGATATGGCAGAGATTATGAATGTGCCAAGATGGGATGAAACAGCGTATCGCTTCCAGATTATGCCAATGCTGGCAGATTTGAAAGATTTAAATCGCACTATGGAGGGCGGCGAAGATCCCTTATTGGCGATACCATTGGATATTGAGTTTTCTCAATCAGGTGAATTAGTGGAAATGGACGTAGAAGGAGAAACACAACTTATGACGCAATCACGATATAAAAGAAAGGACTCATTTGATGAGTGAATTTGGCACCGACAGCTTATTTTCTGCACGAGACCGGGCACAAGAAATCTGCTCCATATTGATGAGTAATGGCTATGCCCCGGTAAATGAATTTAGGGATCTGCTTTACGATGAATTGTTGCGTAATGAAGTGGAGCGTCGTCTCGACCGGATTGGCATGAAACTCTTGCATAATATTTATAGTGATCATTGGGGCGTGGCGTTAAATGCCAATACTGCTTCGGATGACAGACTGGAATGGAGTAATAACCTCGGGCTGGACCGCGGAGCGATGGCACTGATGCTTATTCTCTGGTGCAAATTGATATTACCCAAACGGCTGGATCAGGAATCGAAGAAAGATGAGCCAGGCCACCTTGGACAAACATTTAAGAAAGAGATGGATGAGAAACCGGTACAGAGAGCCAGCATTAGTCGCGACCAGATTACCTCTGAATTCGGTGCAGTACTGGGTGGTGTAACAAATACCAGTAAATACCTCTCACAACTTGCGCGTACAAAAATTATAAAAGTCCATTCCGGTGTGATTGAGGAAGGTCCTTTACTGGCACTTGTTATTGATGAACAAAACCTGAGTGATGAATTGCGCAGGGATGTAATGATTAGTGTGTTAAATCGCCAGAAAACGATGATGAAAGATAATGTCGAATCGAGTTCCGATGAAGCAGAAGACGAAGATGAGGAAGTAGAAGAAGATGTTTGAATTTAAGTATGTAGAATTAATGAACTGGGCCTACTGGCCAACTGTAAATTTACCACTGGACCAACGAACCATTATGATTACCGGGCCGAATGGAAGTGGAAAGACTACTTTTCTCGATGCTTTACGGGTGCTTTTAAGAGCACCACGATTAAGCTCGAACCGGCGCTTTACAGATTATATCATTGGTAAAGTAGATACAGTGGTGATCCGCGGCGTGGTAACCAATGATGCATTTGGGCGCGATCATCGCCCATTTGAATTTAAAGGATTTGATTGCGAAGAAGTGACCCTTGCTGCAATTCTCAAAAAGAAATCGGGTCGTTGGGAACGGCGCTATGTTATTGCAGAAAATGACATATCGCTCGATGATATTAAACAAATACCCAAAAACCAGCAGCTCAGCCCTGAGGCCTATACCTATGAGATAGGTGAGGCAGGTTTCTCGGCTGCATTTTTAAAGGTACTGGCTCTTGAACAGGGACAAACGGATAAGCTCTGCGAAAAGTCGCCGCGCGAACTTCTTGACCTATTGCTCGAAGTGCATGGCGATAAGCAGGTGATTAATCAATATAAAGATGCCCGGCAAAATTATCACAGTGCCAATATGGAAATTACTCAGCTTGGAGCCAGGCTTGCCGAAGAGCAAGCCAAGGTTCTTGCCAGCGAAAAAGCCGCCGATGAATATCGCCGCTATGTGAAACTGACAAATGAAAAAAAGGAATTTGAAGACGTCATTATTCCACAATCTGAATACCGGCAGGCGAAGGAACGCACTCAGGAACTCGAGCAGGATATAAAAGACATGAATTTGGATTTGGGCCCTGTAGACAGACGAATCCTTGAGTTGCAAGATTCGCTTGATAATGCGGATACTGATCTTGAAGGTCGCCGCTCTGAAGTGGATAAGGCCCGTGGACTAAAAGATGAAATGGAAAAGACCGAGCGCGATCTGGATATAAAACTAAATACTGCACTGCATGAAAAACGTGAACTGACACGACTTGTGGCTGATGCTAAAGAATTAAGCCCCGAAAATATTGACGAGCTGCTTGAGAAAAGCAAAAACATCCAGCGCGAAATTATGCGCCTGGAATTTCAGATAGAAGAAAAGAATCGCAAGTTGCAGCCACTTCAGCAAGATGTATTAGAGCTCGAAGTTGAACGGCGCAAAGTGTACCCGAGATTTGTTGAAGAGTTTACCAGTCTGCTCGAACAGCAGGGTGTAAAGCACATTCTGCTTTGTGATATTATTGACATTACCGATAGGGAATGGCAGCTCGCAGTAGAATCCATTTTGGGTCGCGATCGCTTTACCATTCTCGTCGATAAAAAAGATGAATTAAATGCCAGGCAACTTGCCGAACGGGCGCGCTATCGCTGCTACATCGTCGCCAAGGAAAGCGGCACCATAGATACTGCATTTGAATCAAGCCCGGGAACCGCCTTGGAAGTTGTCGAATTTGTAGAAGACGGCGCACCCAGCTGGGTGGTCGAAATGCTTGAACGCACCCATCTAGTAGAGGATGTAAAATCCGGAATGAAAATGACCGGTGCCAGTGTGACCAGTAAAGGCTATCGCCAGGATCGTCGTGGCGGTATCTCCATAGCAGTCGATCGTTTCTACTGTGGCAGCATGGGCCAAACGTCGCTCAAGGAAGATCTCAACAGAGAAATAAATGCAGTAAAAAGTGAGCTGGGCAAACTTCAGAAAAGCCTGACGGAAAAACGCGAAGAAGCGATGCAACTCTCAGCAAGTATTTCCATTCAAGAGAATATCGATAAATTGCAAAATGCTCAATCTCGTATCGATGAACTCGATGCGGAAATCAAAAACAGCAACAGTACGCATAAAGAAGCACTCGAATTAAAACGCCAGTCAGAAATTAAATTGATTGAAGCCCTGGATCTATTCAGTAATTTTGAACGCGATTGCAACGACATGCGAAAAGAGCTCAATGAAACGCGTTCCGGGCAGAGCGATACCTTAAATGAATTGAAAGAGATACAGGACCAAATTGCCGAGCAAAAAATAGTCATTGCTGAGACAGAAGAAAAACTTGAAAAAGAATTGCTCACAGAGACTGCACTGGCAAAAGTAGAAGACGTCGACGAAATCACACCGAAATATTATACCGTCCGACGCTTATTAAGTGACTTCGGTGAAACGGTTCCATTTGAAGCCGCAGTGGAAATTTACGAAAACCACAAAAGCCAGTATGACAGCCAGCGCTCCATGTATGAAGAGCATGAGGAAGGGTTGCGCAAATGGGAAAAAGAATTTCGTCTGGCTCGGGGAAAGTACGTCGTCGTCGTCGAACACACCATAAAAGAATACCGTACAAATGTGTTGAACCTTTCGAAGATATCCGGCATTCAAGCAGAAATTATTATGCCCGATCTCTCTGCTTCGGAGGATAGTCTCGAAGAAGCAGAGCTGCAAGTTCGTTTCGGTTTTGATGGAAAAAGCACCACGGGTACCGCAGGCGTTTCATTGTCCGGAGGACAGCGTGTCATAGCCAGTATGGTTTTGCTGATGTCACTGGCCACATCCGGTGGTGTAAACCGTGGCGGTTTCTTTATTATTGATGAGCCATTTGCTCACTTAAGTCTGGAACGAATCGATGATGTTACACGTTTTCTGGAAAAGAGCCTTTGCCAATTTATTCTTACGTCACCCACAACACACAATGTGAATGTATTTAGTGCCGCACGACTGCAAATGAATTTTCGCATTAAGAAGCCAAATGAAAAATTTGCCCCCGTACCGACCATTATTCGCCGATGATTTTAATCTAAATAAAGCAAGCTAAATCAGTAGTATAATCGGTGAATTAACCTCAAAAAAATGTATTTTGACAAATATAAAAATTTAAATATGCGAATTAGTTTGGTGAATACTTGTTGAAACAGACATTTAGTATTGCAATTACTTCAGATAGGACTTTATGTAGTCTCTATAAATCACTCAAAAGCAATTTAAATTGCTTTTGAATAGTGTTTGACTTCACAAATTTAACGCATTATAATGACCGATAGAAGCTAAAAAAGGATTGATAATGAAGCCTGCAAAAAGACCAGACATGAGCAAAGATTCTGATGGTGCATCAGACGTTGGAGAGAAGACTCTCGTTGGAGATGACTTCAATCAACAGACAGTGACAGGCCCTGGTAAGCCTGCCGCAATAGAGGCCAATCTCAAAGTCAGTAATGGTGGTACTGTTTCAAATGTCAAAATACGAAAAGACCAAATTACTACAATTGTCGGTAATGTTCGTGAAGAGTCAGATGTGTACATCAATGACATGGACATCTCGCCCAAGCAATTAGCAATAATGAATCTTGGCGAAGTCTTTATACTTGCGGATTGTGGCAGTAAAGATAAGTGTCGTTTTAACGGCTTACCAATCCGCCAGGTAATAGTGCAGCCTGGCTCACGATGTATCGTTACAATGGGCCGCTCGCTGCTCATATTCGATACACGCAAAGTCGCTGATGAAGAACCGAAGCAATTACTCTTTCATCTCGAGTCAGATCCCAAAGATCATAAATTACCGGCAAAATCGAAGTTTGTCATACATCGAGGTAAGAGGAATTTTACCTCATCCCACGATGCTATGCTTATTGGCGCATATAAAGAATGCGATGTGACTTTAAAAGAGGTGGATAAAGTAAGACCGTTTCATGCATTACTTTACTATGATAAAGATGGTGTAATGATAATGCCGATTAATAGTGCGCCTATCTTAGTTAATGGCGAATCCATCGAGGGCCCTACACAATTAAAGCATGACGATAGTTTCAGCATATCTAAGGAAAAATTTATCTTTGAAGATTCAGGAGTAGAGAAAGTCTGTAAGGCTCTTTTTACCAATGAAGCCATGGTGTTTGACCATATTCGCTTTACAGCTTTGGGCGATTCGATAGGGCCTTCTTTCGTGGTGCCTTCAGTAGGAACCATTGTGACGATTGGCCGCAGTTCGAAATGCCATATTACAATTGAAGATGGCGCGTGTTCAAGAGAGCATTTACAAATCATATGCAATGGTAAAACATCGCAAATAATTGATAACTATTCCGCAAATGGCGTTTTTGTGAATGAAGAGAAAATCAGCAAGGTACGAGTGCGTGCTGGAGACGTATTAGAGGTGGGTCGTAGTGTCTATATTATACATTATGACTGAGAATAAATAAAAAACTTAAAAAAAATGAGAATTTTGGCTTTTCTTTATATAAATGTATGTTACTTTTCACTTCAAATATGAATATAAACCTTTTAAGGGTTTCCTTTAAAAGCTATTAGTCTAAAAAATAAGGAAGGATGAACATTATGAGTTACATAACAACAATACTGAGTAAAAAGAATCTGTTTATTCTGATTTGCGCATTCGCATTATCAGCATGTCAGTCATACGCAGACGAACCAATGGACGATCTATTTACTCTTGAACCATGGGCACCAGCTGCCAGTATGAACCACACGCCTACCCGTAAATTAGGACGAGGTATTAGCAATTTCTTTTTTGGTATGTTAGAGATACCGAAAGCAATGATAAGTGTGAACAAAGAACACGGCGGATTCGCTGGAATTACCTGGGGTACGCTCTTGGGTGCAAAACGCTTTGTTATTCGCGAAGTGGTTGGCGTATACGAAATATTTACTTTTTGGTACCGTCATGGTACTATCATCGAACCTGAATTCCCATTCATGCCGGAAGAAGTTATTGGCTGGAGAGTTCAACATCCACAACCAGCACCTGTGATTCCTAAAATTATGGAAGAAGAGCCGGAAGGCGAAGAGGATGAAGAGATTAAGGAAGAAGCTGAAGAAGAAGTTAAGGAAGAGGAAAAGACTAAGAAAAAATCTTGGTGGAAACTCTGGTAATAGCAATTCCCTTAATTAAAATTTAGACTAATATTTTACGCCGGCTTAAAGCCGGCGTTTTTTATTTTATAGAAAAGGAGCTTAAATGGCTTTTACAATTAATGACCTTGAGGGAGAAAAACTGGGTATTTGTGTGTCCGGTGGGCTAGATAGTAAAACGATCGCTAAAAAGCTGACTGAAAGCGGTATTGATGTCCTGTGCTTTTCTGCTGATCTCTGCCAGCCTGATGAAGAGAATATCACTGATATTATCACGAAAATGGCCCCTTGTGGCGTGGAAACCATCATTATTGACCTGCAGAGCGAAATGGCCGATGCCTGTCTTGATATGGTCAAATATCAATCCACATACGATGGTGGCTATTGGAATACCACAGGAATCGCACGGGCCGTGAC
>JABSQK010000358.1 GCA_013215875.1 Lentisphaeria bacterium | reverse complement strand
AGCGCTCATATGTGGAGATAAAGTGGTCTGTGCTTCAGGCGATGGACGCGTCTATATACTTGATCTTAAATCTGGGAAAAAACTGTGGTCCTATGATACCGCGGCCAGCATCAAATCGTCACCAGTTGTATTGGATGGACTGATATATATTGCCAATGACAATGGTGTGATATTTGCCTTTGGTGAATCCAATTAGCAGAGCGTACTCTTCATGAAAATTGTTTATCTTATTGCCGGCACAGGTTCCTACTACTGCGGCACCTGTATGCGTGACTATGCACTGGTACAGGGAATGAGGGAAGCAGGTCACAGTGTGGAAGTACTACCCATGTACTTACCGCTCGTTCTGGAAAATGATGAGATGAAAGATTCACCCATTTACGTGGGCGGGATTAATGCTTATCTGCAAGTGAAATGTGCGCTGTTCCGCTATACCCCGCTGTGGTTCGATCGTTTGTTTGACCAGCAATGGTTACTTCGAAAAGTCGCCGGCAAAGCAGATATGACCAGCCCAAAAGATCTTGGAAAAACCAGTTTGGAAATATTGAGGGGCGAGGCTGGCGCGACCCGCAAGAGTCTAAAACAACTCTTGCGCGAATTAGTAAAGCTAAATCCACAGGTGCTTTGTATTTCAAATGCGCTTCTCAGTGGTTTAGCAAAATCCATAAAGAAGGCCTTACCCGATACACGTATAATCGTGAGTTTGCATGGCGAAGATACCTTTCTGGACAGTTTGCCGGAACCATTTAAACAAGAGTGCTGGAGTGAATTGAAGGCCTGCATCCAGCATGTCGATCTTTTTGTTCCGGTGAGTGAGTATTACAAAGGCATAATGCAGGAGCGTCTGGATATGCCTGACTCAAAATTGATCATGGTGCATAATGGAATCGACCTATCAGGTTTCGATGAAAACAAGGATCTCAATAACCGTGAAAATAAGCTGGGTTTTCTTACGCAATTAATTTATGGGAAAGGGCTGATCGACTTAGTTGAAGCATTTATCAAATTAAAAAAGCGCCAAAAGATTGACGGGCTTAGCTTAGCGATTGCTGGAGCAAGGGTTCCCGGCTCGCAAAAAGTTATCGATGAAGCACAGTCGTTAGTTCAGGAAGCCGGGCTGGAAGCGGACTTTTCCATTCAAACAAATTTGACCCGCAATGAAAAAATCGAATTTCTGCAAAGTTTGAAAGTCTTGTCTGTGCCTGCAACCTATGGCGAATCATTCGGCCTCTACGTTTTGGAAGCATTGGCTGCTGGAGCAGCAGTGGTTCAACCCAACCATGCAGCGTTTCCCGAACTCATTAAGGCGACAAATGGCGGCTTATTATATGCGCCAAATGACCAGGATGACCACTGTGAAAAACTGGAAAGCATTTTTCTTGATGATAGTATGCGCTGTGAAATGGCAGGGCAGGGCAGGCGACATGTCTTCCAGTATTTTTCACAAAGCGCAATGACGGCAAACTTTTTGAAGGCAATTGAATCGTAGTACTAGTACTCTCCCGTATGAGTTGAAAATATTGAAAGAATGCGATATACTATCCCCCAACTAATTATGAGGATGAGATGAAATGAAACATATACGATTTATACTCCCTGCACTATGTATCACTATGGGTTTGGCTACTCCTGTATTTGCAGCAGGAAAAAATGAAAAGAAGTTGGAAATTGTTAAAAAGGCAACTCTAAAACTTTTAATTCAAGCAAATTCCAAACCCAAAGACTGGGCCCGCTTTCATCCCACACAATCCAAAAATGGTGATGTCTCTCTTGATATAAAAGGCTTAAAATATGTGGAAGATCTTAGTGCCTTAAAAGGCATTCCTATAGCCTCTCTAGACCTGGAAGGTACTCGAGTGAAAGATCTTACTCCCCTCAGAGGGATGAAGTTGAAAGTGCTTACTTTGGATAAAACAAAAGTAAAGGAACTGCGCCCAATTAGAGCAATGCCATTGGTCTATCTTTCTTTTCGACATACAAAAGTTAGCGATATACGTGTATTGCGCGGCATGCCATTGAAGTTTTTACTTATGGGCCATACAAAAGTGAGTGATATTAGCCCTGTTAATGGAATGCCCCTGGAACGACTGGATTTGTCCAATACCAAAATAGAAAATCTCAATTCTATAAAAGGGATGCCATTGAGAGAATTGCTTCTCAATGAAACAAAAATAGTCGATATTCGCATTCTCACAGGTATGAAATTGGAAATTTTATATATAAACGATACCGGGGTAAGCGATATCAGTCCGCTTGAGGGAATGCCCCTGGTTTTTCTATTCATGGGCAGAACAAAAATTAAGGATCTCAGTGTATTAAGGGGTATGAAGCTTAAATACCTCGAGCTCAGCCGCGGCAAAGTCCAAGATATTAGTGATCTCAAAGGATTACCTCTGGAATGGCTGTTTATGGAAAAATTGAAGATTAAAGATGTAAGTGCATTGGAAGGCATGCCTTTGAAAGAATTATTTTTGCCAAAGGGGGCAGAAAATTTTGAATTTCTTAGAAAGGTTGACACCCTGAAAAAAATAAATGGTAAGAAAAGCAAGGATTTCTGGGCAGCCTGGGATGCCAGGAAAAAGTAAGTTTATTTCGGGCCTATTTAGCCTTACGAATTGTCGATGAATGAAATATTATCGAGAAGACCCATTCTTTACGTACGGCATTTTGTATGCTGCCATTTGTTAAGTCGACGCTGACAGGTATGTGTGTTTCCATAATGTCGACGGTGGGAAGAAATCCGCGTTCTGTTAATATATCGATAACCATATCCACCGCCAATGAATCGTTTAATACCAAATTATCCAAACGAACGATCGCTTTACCAACCACTGCATGGCGCTTTATATCATTCATCATCTCACGAGTAATGAGATCTAAAACTTTTGCAAATAATTCTGAATGGCGTGAGCGATAATTATCCAATCGCTGTACAAGTTTCTGGCGGTGATACTTAGTTATCTCACCAACAACAGGAATATGATGAATACTGTCGAATGTGTCTTCGCCAAGCTCAAGACCGCTCTGATACTGGAAACCATCATTTATTTGCGATTCAACATCTGCAATATCACCATTTGCATTAATTAAATTGAATTGAAAAATATCACGCAAAGATAAGAGTGCAGAATAGGTCTGGTCTCTAAACACATCATAACGTTTTCTTGCCAGCTCGGGATCCAGGTCGGTTTTACGGATTTCTAGTATTTCACCCTTGCCGCTCTCTTTCACTTTTTTATTGTGTTTCTTTATATCCTTACCACGCCTGATCTGGCGTTGGATGGACACTTCTTCATCAACAAAAAGAATGGTTATGCGAAAACGTGGACGGCGGAATTTTGGACCAATCGGGGTATTAAAAAACTCTTTCCTGAGTTTTTGCATTTCCTCGAAAAAATAACGCACGAGTTGTACTTGTACTTTTGTACGGGGAAAGCCATCCACAACCACACCACTTTGATACTCTTCTTTTAACAATTCTTCAAATAATAGTTCTGCCACTTCAGAATCTTCAACCAGTTGCCCTTTATTAATACGCTCCATGGCTGTGTCGCTTTTGAGGAAATCGCTCATGACTATGGGCGGAGCTGTAAAGTCGCGTTCGCGATTGATAAACGGTGTATTGGTTCCTTTACCCGAGCCAGGTGCACCACCGAGCCAGATGATCTCTTTGGGGAATAGCAGGTCTTCACGCTCGTGTGTCTTTTCCAAATTGTGGATGATATTGGAAAATATCTGCTTCGCACTTTTGCGATCCATCTCATTATTTTGGCTCATGATCTATCCTTTTAACTGAACTATTCGATAGTAGTCTGTAAATGCTATTTTCCAAGCTAATAATCAATATTTTACCCTAAACAAATAAGATCATTTCCACGACTTATTTATATAATGGATCGGCGCCAAATGTGCCAATGAGATTATTTTTGAATGTATCAGTCTGTATGTCTTTCAAACAATCCTGAACATAGTTAATCTTTGTATCTATATCGATCTGATCTGCAATGTCTTTTAGATGCGCTTTACCCTTGAACTGTTGCAGATAGTCGAGGTGACGTTTCCAAAGGTTCTCATAGCGCGTCTGGAAGATGCTGAGACGTTCTTTATACCAGTCACTGTTTATAACGCTTTCACGTTCAAACAATTGGCGAATTTTTGGATCGTCGATGCTTTTGCCTTCGTAGTCACCATGTGCCATTATATGCAATAATGCTTTAAGTGGCGGGCAGGCACTTTCAATACTGCCATCATCAAAATACAATTTTGCCACACGTGTTTGCGATTCACAAATATTTTTGATGCCGTCGATATAGGCATCCATATCCTGGAGTTCAGGTTTGAGCATTTCTTCATTAAATATGGCAGTCGGATTATCAAATACCTTACCAAAGTACATATGCAGGAATTCATCTGTAATGCGATAGCCCAGGCGTGAGGCGAGAATCGTTTCGCCCTCATGCTCAAAATCATCGAGCTTTTGCAGACAGCCATTTTTTACGAGTGCTTTTGGGTCGAGATCGTCTTCGTTCATTCGGCACCAGAGTTCCGGAATGAGCAAACTTATATCATGGTCGATTTGCATATTACCGATATAACCAGCCGATGACGAATAGCCATTGTAACCTGTAAGTATATAAGAGAGCAGGGCATTGTTCAGATCTGTT
>JABSQK010000357.1 GCA_013215875.1 Lentisphaeria bacterium | reverse complement strand
TGCGCTAATCATGTAATAAAGGGCAGCTTATTTGAGCATCTAGAAACGAGGCTTGGATATAAGGAACGGATATAATGATTTATAGTAAAAAGGTAATTGCGTTAGTTCCAATTAAAGATCATTCGGAACGCGTATCGGGTAAAAACTTTCGCGAATTTTGTGGCAAGCCACTGTATCATCACATCATAAACACGCTTGATAAAACCTATGCTATCGATGAGATCATCATCAATACGGATAGTGAGCGTATCAATCTTGAGGCATCGTCTCTTTCTCCCAAAGTCACAGTGCACATGCGGCCTGATGAACTCTATGGTGATTTTGTTAGTACAAACACTATATTTGCCTACGACCTGGAAAATTCCGAAGCTGATATTTATCTTCAAACCCATGCGACAAACCCATTATTGAAAGCCGAAACAATTGCCAATGCCTTACGCTATTTTTGTGAGCAAGAAGAATTCGATTCCCTGTTTTCTGTGACGGAATTCAAAAGCCGCTTTTACCATCATACTGCCAAGGCAATAAATCACAATCCACAGGAATTGCTTCGTACACAAGACCTGGATTCCCTCTATGAAGAAAATTCCTGTTTTTACATTTTCGATAAAGGCTCATTTGCATCGACCAATGCACGAATAGGTAAACACCCTAAACTACATGTAACTCCCAAACTCGAATCGATAGATATCGACGATGAAGTCACCTGGGAATTGCCGAAATTCTAGGCTTTCATTCACTCAGCTAATATGAAAATACTCATTGCGACATACCCCTTTGGCATCTATGACAAGAGTCCTCTTACTTTACTCGATGACTCGACTATTGAGCTTATTAAAAATCCGCATAAACGCCGTTTAAAGCCGGATGATATGCCGCAACTTATGCAGGATGTGGATGCTATTATTGCAGGCACTGAGCCATATGACCGGGCATTTTTCGAACGGCATTCCGGCCAACTGCAAGTAATCTCGCGCGTGGGCATTGGTCTCGATAGCATCGATATGAAGGCGGCGCAGGACCACAATGTGACCATTACCTATACACCTGAAGCACCCTCTCAAGCGGTTGCTGAATTGGCATTGGCACAAGTTTTGAACCTCAATCGATTCATTCTAAATTCCGACAGATCAATCCGCCAAAAATCCTGGAATCGAATGATCGGCTGGTTGATCAGTGAGCGCTCTATAGGTATTATCGGACTGGGTCGGATCGGCAAAATACTTGTAAAAATACTTCAGCCATTTAACCCTCAAATATATGTATATGATATCGACCCGGATCTTGAGTTCATCGAAAAGTACAATCTCAAGCTGGTGTCTGAAACAGAGATTTTTGAATTGGCCGATATCGTTTCTTTGCACATTCCGATGAATTCGAAGAACCATCATTTTGTGAATCGCAAAAAGATTTCCTTAATGAAAACCGGTTCTGCATTTATCAATACATCACGCGGTGCCCTTGTCGACGAGGAGGCCTTAACAGATGCACTATTACAAAAGCACATCGCTGCTGCCGCTCTGGATGTATTTGAAAAGGAGCCTTACGAAGGCGTCTTAAGTCGACTTGAAAATGTCATACTTACCGGCCATATTGGCGCTAGTGCACGTCAGGCACGAAAGGATATGGAATACCGTGCAGCAGAGGATTGTATCCGTGTGCTAAACGCCAAAGAGCCTTTGCGTCCTGCCCATATGGAATGAAAAAATGATTAAAGAAAGAATCGAGAATAACGAACTTACAGTTGGCACTTGGCAGCAGATTGCCTCGCCGGAAATTTCAGGTATTTTGGCTAGCCAGAATTTTGATTGGATTTGCCTCGATGCTGAGCATGGGGTCTTCGAACTTTCTGATATACGGGATTGCTGTCAGGCAATTCAAAATAAAGGCAATGCCTGCTTTGTGCGATTGCCGGCCTGCGACCCTATCTGGGTTCGCCGCAGTCTGGATGCGGGTATCGATGGGTTAATCATTCCCATGGTTCACAGCGAAGAGATTGCCCGTACGGCAGTAAAATATGCCAAGTATCCACCACTTGGCGAAAGAGGCTATGGTTTTTCTTTGGCCAATACCTTTGGCTTGTCATTTGATGACTATGCCGCGCAAGCAAATGACCGGATTCCGCTTATCGCACAAATCGAACATATCGATGCAGTTAATAATATCGACTCTATTCTCGCGGTTGACGGCATCGACGGGGTGATCATTGGGCCTTATGACCTTAGCGGTTCAATGGGCATTGTCGGACAAATGGATCATCCCAAATTAAAAGACGCTTGCGATACGGTCTTAAAGCAATGCCTCGCCGCAGGCAAAGTTTCCGGTATTCACTGTGTATCCGAAGATAAAAGCTACCTAAATGAAGCCATCGAAAAAGGGTATCGATTCATTGCCTACGGAATGGATACAGTCTTCTTAAGTGATAAACGAAATTAACCCGGTACTAATCTGAATTTCTCTTGCTAATTTATCTGCCTAAAAGAGCCAATTAACCTTTCACTTTACCCTCTCGATTATACAGTATTCATATGAAAAAAGAACGCATATATATCGTCGTCTCTTACCTGATAATCGCGATTGTCATGTTTGCTGTATCATCTATACCTATTGAAAATGAAGAATTTCTACAAGTGGATACATATCTTCCTGATGTTTTGGATGCAACTATCCAGGATGAAATTATCATTTTGCGCAATAAAATAAGCGAACAACCCATTAGTGATAAAGTTGTTTTAATTGGAATCGATGATCGTACAAATGATGTTTTAGGCGTGTATGGAAAAGGACAATGGACAACCCGCACACCATTTATTGAACAAACAAAAG